>NZ_JBSHDU010000105.1:0-26465 GCF_053616475.1 Streptomyces sp. NPDC055815
ACGCTGTTGAGTTCTCAAGGTGCGGACGCTTCCTTCGTTCCTGTTTCCAGGCCCTCCGGGCGCTTCCTTCGTTTTCCAGCTTAGCAGATCCGATTTCCGTTTCTGCCACCCGCTGGAGCGGGTTGCTGGGATTGGAATTCGCTTTCGCGTTTTCCGTTCCCGGCGGGGTTGAACATTACCAGGCTTTCTCGGTCCCCCCGACCACATCCCCTGCGAGCATGCAGAGGTGTAGACCACTGGGGTTAGGATCTGGCTTGATAGGTGCTGCCGACCCGCGACTCAAGGCCGCGTTGGGGTCAGGCAGGAGTACGACAGTACATCCCACCGTCAGTAGAGGCAAATCGTTCCGGTAGTACCTGGCTCCGCACAACGGGTACGTCTCGTGCGGAACCGGGACTTCCTATGACATACGCTTCTGAACAGTACGCCGTCCAGGACAGGTAGTGACGGCGCCACACAATCTCCGCCCCTGGGAGGCTTCCCATGACAACCGTGACGTCGCCGCTTGCTGGACGCGCCATCGGTCTCGCCGCAGTTCCCGACCCGGTCTTCTCCGGTGCGATGGTCGGTCCCGGTACCGCCATCGATCCCGTACGTGAGGCGGCGGAGGCCGTCTCCCCTCTCGACGGGGTCGTCGTCTCCATGCACCCGCACGCCTTCGTCGTCGTGGACGACGAGGGACACGGTGTGCTGACCCATCTCGGCATCGACACCGTTCAGCTCAATGGGCAGGGCTTCGAGCTGCTCGTGAACAAGGGTGACCGGGTGGCGCGCGGGCAGGCCGTCGTCCGTTGGAACCCCGCCGAGGTCGAGGCCGCCGGCAAGTCCCCCATCTGTCCCATCGTGGCCCTGGAGGCCACCGCGGACTCGCTCTCCGATGTCGTCGAGGACGGCGATGTGAAGGCCGACGACGTGCTCTTCGGCTGGAGCTGAGCCGGTCCGTCCTCGTGACGACCGCGAGTTCGACATTCAACGCGACGGCCGGGGCCGTCGCTCAATCGGAGACGGGTGAGATGGAGACAACGCTGCGAGGCGTCGGCGTCAGCCACGGAGTGGCGATCGGCGAGGTCCGGCACATGGGTACCGCGGTTCTGGAACCGCCGGCCAAGCAGATCCCCGCGGACGAGGCGGAGCGCGAACAGGGGCGCGCCCGTCAGGCCGTGGAGGCTGTGGCCGCGGACCTGATTGCCCGGGGCAATCTGGCCGGTGGTGAGGCCCAGGCGGTGCTGGAGGCCCAGGCGATGATCGCCCAGGACCCGGAGCTCATCGCCGACGTCGACCGCAGGATCGCGGTCGGCAGCACGGCCGAGCGCGGTATCTACGACGCGTTCTCGCACTACCGCGAGCTGCTCGCCGGTGCCGGCGAGTACATGGCGGGCCGGGTCGCGGACCTGGACGACGTACGGAACCGTATCGTCGCCCGGCTGCTGGGTGTGCCGATGCCCGGTGTGCCGGACAGTGACGAGCCGTACGTGCTGATCGCGCGGGACCTGGCGCCCGCGGACACGGCGCTGCTCGACCCGGCGCTCGTGCTCGGGTTCGTGACGGAGGAGGGCGGTCCGACCAGCCACAGCGCGATCCTCGCGCGGGCGCTGGGTGTGCCGGCCATCGTGGCGCTGCCGGGCGCGGGTGAGCTGGCCGAGGGCACGCTCATCGCGGTCGACGGTTCGACCGGTGAGCTCTTCGTGGACCCGAGCGAGGAGAAGAAGGCGGCGCTGACGAAGGCGGCGGCGGAGCGCAAGGCGGCGCTGGCGACGTCCAGCGGTCCGGGTGCGACCTCCGACGGTCACAAGGTGCCGCTGCTCGCGAACGTCGGTGGTCCGGCGGACGTGCCGGCGGCGGTGGAGGCCGGTGCCGAGGGTGTCGGTCTGTTCCGTACGGAGTTCCTCTTCCTGGACGACAGCAAGAAGGCGCCGTCCGAGGAGAAGCAGGTCGAGGCGTACCGCAAGGTGCTCGAGGCGTTCCCCGAGGGCCGTGTGGTCGTGCGGGTGCTCGACGCGGGTGCCGACAAGCCGCTGGACTTCCTGACGCCGGTGGACGAGCCGAACCCGGCGCTCGGTGTGCGGGGTCTGCGGTCGCTGCTCGACCACCCGGAGGTGCTGCGGACGCAGCTGACCGCGCTGGCGAAGGCGGCCGAGGGGCTGCCGGTGTACCTCGAGGTCATGGCTCCGATGGTGGCCGACCGTACGGATGCGAAGGCGTTCGCCGACGCGTGCCGTGAGGCGGGGCTGCGGGCGAAGTTCGGTGCGATGGTCGAGATTCCCTCGGCGGCGCTGCGGGCGCGCTCGATCCTTCAGGAGGTCGAGTTCCTGTCGCTGGGCACCAACGACCTGGCGCAGTACACCTTCGCGGCCGACCGTCAGGTCGGTGCGGTGTCGCGGCTGCAGGACCCGTGGCAGCCGGCGCTGCTCGACCTGGTGGCGCTGTCCGCGGAGGCGGCCAAGGCCGAGGGCAAGAGCTGTGGTGTCTGTGGCGAGGCCGCTTCGGATCCGCTGCTGGCGTGTGTGCTGACGGGTCTGGGTGTCACCTCCCTTTCCATGGGTGCGGCGTCTATTCCTTATGTGCGGGCGACGCTCGCGAAGTACACGCTGGCGCAGTGCGAGCGGGCCGCGGCCGCGGCGCGTGCCGCGGACACGGCGCACGAGGCGCGGCTCGCCGCGCAGGCGGTGCTGTCCGGGGAGTGATCCCCTGAGGTGGTCGAGGGAGGGGCTTCCCGTCACGTGGTGGCGGGGAGCCCCTTCGTCGTGTGCGGGGTCAGTGGTGGGTGGTCCAGTCGTCGTCGGGGTCGGGGGCGAGGGGGTGGCCGGCGCGGTAGTCGACGCCGGGCTCCGGTGGGAGGGGTTCCCCGGTGCGGGCGTCGGTGCAGTAGGCGGCGAAGACCTCGGCCTCGGTGAGGGGGGTCAGGGTGCTGTCCGTGAGGCGCCAGCCGTGGAGTCGGTCGGGGGCGCCGGGGGTGCTGGTGCGCAGGACGACGCCGCCGGGTGCCGCGAGGGCGATGCCTGCGGCGAGTACGGCGGTGAACTCCGGTCCCGAGGTGTCGTCGGTGGGTGTGGCGCCGTGGGCGTGGAGGACGGCGAGGAGCTGGTCGTCGGCGGCCTGGACGCTGCAGACGAGGTGGTGGCTGCCCGGTCCCGCGGCGTGGAGGAGTCGTACGAGGAGGCGGCCCGCCCGTGCGTACGCGGCCCTGCCGATGTCCTCGCCGCAGTCGGCGCAGTCTCCGGCGGTGGCGAGGACGGTGGTGGCGTACTCCCAGGTGGCCTGTCGGACGGCGGTGTCGACGAGTTCGGGGAGGAGGGTGGTGAGGGGTTGGCCGGTGTAGGTGACGCGGGCGCCGGTGGTGGCGAGGTGGGCGGTGAAGCGGCTGCGGCTGGTGGGGTGGTCGGGGTCGGTGCCGGTCTCGGCGCACCAGGCCGCGTACTCCTCGGGGTCGAAGAGGGTGACGGTGGTGTGGCCGCCCTGGCCGGCGAGGGTCCTGAGGAGGGCCTCGATCTGTCGCAGGTAGGTGGCGTGGTCGTCGAAGGCGAAGGTCTCGTACTGGCGCATGGCGGCGAAGTCCTGTTCGTCGGCGAGGAGTCCGACGGTGCTGGGGACTTCGCGGCGCAGGGCGCGGCGAAGCTGTGCGGTGGTGGTGCCGGTGCGGTTCATGTCTCCCCCTGGTGACGCTCCGATCAGTGCTCACTCACCGTAACCTTCGGCACTGACAGTGACGATCCGGTGAGGCGTCGGCGGACGAGGCGGTTCTGGGCGGCGGCGGTGGCGACGAGGGCGGCGCCGAGGAAGGGCCAGGCCAGGGGACCCGCGGAGACGAGCCCGGTCATGAGGAGGGGGCCTGCGAAGCGCTGGGTGGACTGGGCGAGGCCGTGGACTCCGAGGTAGGCGCCCTGGGCGTCGTCGGGGGCGAGGGCGACGGAGATCTCCCAGGAGGCGAGGGTGTGGATCATCTCGGCGAAGGTGAGGACGACGGCGGCGGTGATCAGGGACGTGATCGCGAGGGTGCGGCCGCCGAGGGCGGAGACGGCGAGGGCGAGCGTGCCGGCGGCGAAGAGTCCGGCCAGGGGGCCGAGGAGGCGGCGGGCGGCGTCGGTGGTGGTGCCGAAGCGGGAGAGCGGGACCTGGAAGAGCACGACGAGGGCGCTGTTGATCACCATCAGGAGCGGTGCGAGGCCGACAGGGGCTTCGGTGGCGTGGACGATCCAGAGCGGCAGGGCGACCTGGATGATCGAGTCGTGGAGGAAGAAGACGGCCTCGCCTGCGGTGAAGGCGAGGAAGCCGCGGTCGCGCCAGGGATTGGAGGGCCCGGCCGTGGGGGCCGGGTCGGTGGAGGCGGCGGCGATGCGGGTGGCGGGGGCCGGGGGTTCGGCGCAGCGGAGGGTGAGGGCGGCCATGACGAGGTAGGACAGGGCGTCGCCGACGAGCAGGAGGCGGAAGGCCGTGTCGGAGCCGATGGCGAGTGCGGCGGCGGCGCCGAGTCCGCCGAGGGTCCAGCCGAGGTTGGAGGTGGTGCGGTTGATGGCCTGGTAGCGGACGCGGTCGGGGCCGGCGATGCGGGCCGCGTAGAGCTTGGTGAGGACGTTGGTGGCGCGGTCGGGGAGGGCGCCGGCGGCGGAGAAGAGGACGAGCAGCAGGTAGTTGTCGGTGGTGAGGAGGGCGAGGAGGGCGGCGGCGCGCAGGAGTTGGGTGCAGATGATGACGCGGACGAGGGGGAAGCGGTCGGCGAGGCGGCCGCCGAGCGGGGCGCCGGCGATGCCCGCGGCGCCGGAGAGGGCGATGAGGAGGCCGACCTGGCCGAGGCCGAGGCCGGTGACGTAGGTGAAGTAGAGGGCCATGGCCGTGGACCAGAGTCCGGTGCCGCACTTGTCGATGAAGCCGACGAGGAGCATGCGGCGGCCGTCGGTGCCGCCGGGGATGCGGTCCTTGAGGGGTGGGCGGGCGGGTCGGGCGGTGCTGCGGCTCATGGGTCCCCCTTGCCAACTTCTTTGTATTGATACATAATTGATTACGTGGCAGCACAATATGCGATCGAAGGGGCGACGGCCAAGGGGATTGCCGCGTCCGTGGAGCGGGGCGTGTCCGAGGGCGGGCTCGCCCCGGGCGACGCCCTGCCGCCGGTGCGGCGGCTCGCCGACCAATTGGGGGTGAGTCCGGGGACCGTCGCGACGGCCTACAAGGAACTGCGGCAGCGAGGGCTGATCGTCACCAGGGGCAGGGGCGGGACAGTGGTGGCGGAGGCGCCGTCGGCGGCCTCGCGGCGTCCCCCGCGCGTGCCCGCCGGCCTGTTCGACCTGTCCGCCGGTTTTCCGGACCCGGCCTTCCTCCCCGTACTGCGGCCCCCGGCGGCCGTCGACCCGGTGTACGGCTCCCATCGCGCCGCGCCGCGGCTCGCGCGTCTGGAGGCGCTCACGCGCGCGTGGTTCGAGCGGGACGGGGTGTCGGCGGAGCACGTGACCTTCGCGCACGGCGCCCTCGACTGCATCGCGCGGCTCCTTTCGACGGAGCTGCGGCCGGGTGACGCCGTGGCGGTGGAGGACCCCGGGTTCCACCATGTGCTCGACCTGGTGCCCGCGTTGGGGCTGCGGGCGGTCCCGGTGACCGTGGACGGCGAGGGGCTCGTGCCGGAGTCGCTGCGGGCCGCGCTGCGGGGCGGGGTGCGCGCTGTGGTGTGCAGTCCGCGGGGGCAGTGCCCGACCGGGGCGTTCTTCACGCGCGCGCGGAGGGACGAACTGGTCGCGGTGCTCAGGGAGTTCCCCGAGGTGCTCGTCGTCGAGGACGATCACAACGCGGAGGTCGGCGGTGCCGCGGCGTACACGCTCGCGGCGGCGGGGCTCGACCGGTGGGCGCAGGTGCGGACCGTGTCGAAGCACCTCGGCATCGACCTGCGCTGGGCCGGGGTCGCGTGCGACGCGGTGACGCTGGCGCGGCACGACCGGCGGATGGTGATGACCTCCGGCTGGGTCAGCCACGTCCTGCAGGAGACGGTGGCCGGACTGTTCGCCGACGAGGCCGTACGGGACCTGGTGGCGGCGGGCGAGGAGGCGTACGCGGAGCGGCGCACGGCACTGATCGGCGCGCTCGGCGCGTACGGGATCCGTGCGGTCGGCGCGAGCGGGCTCAACGTGTGGGTGCCCGTGCGCGACGAGTCGGCCGTGGTCAACGGGCTGCGGACGCAGGGCTGGTGGGTCGCGGCCGGGGCGCGGTTCCGTGTGGCGGCCCCGCCGGCCGTACGGATCACCACGGCGAGGCTCGCGCCCGTGGACGCGGGGCGGTTCGCGGCGGACTTCGCCGAGGTCCTGGGGGACGCGCAGGCGACGTACGGCGCGTGACGCGCGGACGCTCCGGGCAGGCGTGGGCCTGTCCCGGAGCGTCCGGTCGGTGGTGGTTCAGCGGGTGCGGAAGGCGTTGCGCTGGGTCTGGGTGAGCGTGTTGCCCTGCGTGTCGGTGAGTTCCGCGCGGAGCGAGACGGCCCGGCCGGGGGCCGGGGTGCGGAAGGCCACCTGACCGTCGACGACGGGGACGCGGGTCCAGGTGGTGCCGTTGTCGACGGACATCGACACGGTCAGGGACCTGACGCCGGTCTCGGCGGCCGCGCCCTGGACGGTGACCGGCACGCGGAGCGGCGCGCCCGCCGGGGCGGTGCCGTCGAGGGCGAGGTCCGGGGTGAAGCGGACGGTGCTGAGGGGAAGGGCCGCCGGGCGGGCGGCGGCGGCCGAGGTGAAGGTCCAGGAGGCGGTGACGCGCCCGCTCGACGCCGCGCCGTCGCCCCGGGTCGCCGAGGCGGTCAGCCGGTACGAGGCCGCTCCGGCGGTGGTGGTGAACTCGGCGCGGCCGGGCTCGCCCCGGCGGGTGCCGATCAGGACGCCGTCGCGGTGGAGCGTGGTGGTCGCGCTGTGGAAGCGCGGTGCGCCGGGGGCGTGGCCGTCGCCGTCGGCGAGGAGCGGGATGTCGAGCGCGATCCTGTCGCCGTCGCGGACGCCGGCCGGCCGGGCGCCGGGCGAGGTGTCGAGCGCGGGGCCGAAGACGGCGTTGTCGAAGGTGTGCGTGGTGGTCGCGCCCGCGTGGACCGCGATTCCGTTCGCGACGTAGCGGTTGGGCGGCGTCTCGGGGGCGGCCGGGCCGGTGTACTCGACGTCCCAGCGGCCCCGCTCCGGATTGACCATGACGGTCGCGGTGGCGGGGAGTCCGAGGGACTGGGCGAGACCGACGGTGGGGCCCTTGCTGGGCTGGACGGAGACGAACCCGGTTCCGGTCGCGCCCTCGGGGGCGGCTCCGCGGATCTTGAGGGTGGCCAGCCGGTCGGCCGCCGGATGCCGGACGAGGCCGGTCAGGGCTCGGTCCGAGGTGAAGAGGTAGCCGAGCCCGTAGTCGGCGCGCGCGCCGTCCCAGTAGGTGTCGAACCACTCCGTCACCGAGCCCGCTTCGGAGGCCGGGCCGAGGTGGGCCACCCGCAGGCCCTCACGCGCCGTCAGGATGTTCGCGGAGCGGGTGGTCCCCTCGTGGGTGACCTCGACGAACCCGATGCTGTTCAGGTGGCGCGCGCCCGGCTCCGGCGGGCGGACGTCCACCGGGGCGGTCGTACGGGCGTCGACGGTGACGGTCGTGTCGCCGTTCAGGTCCAGGCGGGGCTGGACGACCCAGTCGGTGCCGGCCGCCGGGTCGGGGCCGTTCAGCGTGGAGTCGAGCAGGTACCGCCCCTTGGGGAGGCGGACGGTGACCGTGCCGGACGCGTCGTACGGCGTGGCCTCCTCCTGCGCGCCGGGGCCCGAGATGCCGGTGACGTGGGTGCTGTAGCCACCGGTGGCGGCGCCCGCGCGGTCGAGGTGCCGGATCGTCAGGGTGTACGTCTCGGGGGCGCCGGGCGCCGCCACGGCGGCCGGGGGCAGGGCGGAGAAGGTCGTGCCCGCGAGGACTCCGGCGAGGGCCAGGCTGCGCAGGACGGTGCGGCGGGCGGGAGTGGTGGGGCCGGGGGTGGTGCGACCGGTTGCGGTGTCGCCGGGGGTGGTCGTGCGGACCGTGCCGCCGGGTGTCGAGGAATCGTTCATGCCCAGCACTGCTCGCGGCGGGCGGGGCGTTCCCGTGACCTGGGCCACATCGGCCGGGTGTGTGGTCCAGGTCACGGGAACCCCGACGAACCGACGCCCAGTGCCAGATGTGGAATCACCTATGAGAGATCGTTTCCGCGCCGGGGACCCCGCGGCGCTCGGAGAGGCGTACGACGAGCACGCTCGCGTGCTGTACCACTACGCCTACCGGGTCTGCGGGGACCGGGCGGCCGCGGAGGACGTCGTGTCCGCCGCGTTCCTGGAGGCCTGGCGCTGTCGCGGGAAGGTGCACGCCGACGGCGGCAGCCTGCGCCCGTGGCTGCTCGGCATCGCGACCAACATCCTGCGCGGGGCGGCCCGCGAGGCGCGCCGGCGGGACGCTGCGCTGGCCAGGATCCCCGAGCGCGGCGTCCTGCCGGACTTCGCCGACGACGTCCTCGCCCGGATGACGGACGGCGAGCAGATCCGGGCCGCGCGCGTGGCGCTCGGCAAGCTCAAGCGGCGTGAGCGCGAGGTCTTCACGCTCGTCGTGTGGGCGGGCCTTGACTACGCGGCGGCCGGGGAGGCGCTCGGCATCCCGGTCGGGACCGTCCGCTCCCGGCTGTCCCGGGCCCGTGAACGCCTCCGCAAGCTCGCCGAGGCCGAACTGCGCGCGGGGCGGCGCCGGGAGCGCTCCGCCGCTGCCGCGTTCCGCTCGGGCGGGCGGCCGGGAGCCCACGGCGCCTCGCCAACGGCGGGTGAGCCGCCGGCCGGCGAGGAGGGTGGCGCGTCCGGACCCCTCGCGGTGACCGGGGCGGGCCCCTTCGGAGCGCCCGGAGCCTCCCCCGTATCCCCCGTGTCCCCCGTGGTGCCAGGTGCCACGAGCCAAGCCCATGCCGTGCCCGCCGCCGTTCGCTCGTCCGTCCGCCCGGGCCTCGCGCCCCGACCCACCCCGGAGAACCAGGCATGAACGCCTTCGCCCCCCGCCCGCACGCCGACGCGGACGAACTGCTGCGTGCCGAGCTCGCCGAGCTGCTGCCCCCGCCTCCGGTGCCCGACCTGACGGCGGAGCGGAACCAGCACCTCAGGCACACCGTCCTGCGGACCGCTCTGGCCTCCGAGGGCGGCTCGACCGCCCGACCGGTGCGTGCGCGCCGGCCCCGCCAGGGGCTCCGGCTCGGCTGGATCACCGCTCCGATGGCCGCCTGCGCGATCGTCGCCGGTGTCGCCGTGCTCGCACCCGGGGAGGGCGGCACCTCGGTCGCCCAGCCCGCCGCGCCCGAGGCCGTGCGGATCCTGTCCGGTGCCGCGCTCGCCGCGGCCGCCGCTCCCGCGCCGGACGTGCGGCCCAGTGGGTACGTGTATGTGAAGAGCCTCGTCGCCCACGCGGGACGCCGCGCCGACGGCGGTGCCGCCACGCTGCCGCCCGCGCATCAGCGCGAGGTGTGGCTCTCCGTCGACGGCAGCCGGCCGGGCCTGCTGCGCGAGCCCGGCGCCGCCGACACGGAACTCGCCTCCGAGGCCCCCGTGTACGAGCTGGACGGTCCCGGGGCCACTCCCCGGAAGACCACCCTGGAGACGGCGGCGCCCTCCGTCACGAACCCGACCCACGCGTACGTGGCGGCGCTCCCCACGGATCCGGAAGCGCTGCTGCGCCTGGTCCGGGAGCAGACGCGCGCGGGCGGGGGCGACGCCGATCAGCGGGCGTTCACCGCGATCGGGACCCTGCTCGCCGAGACGTGGGCTCCACCGGCGGTGACCGCCGCGCTGTACGAGGCGGCGGCGCGGATCCCCGGGGTGACCGTCCTGCCGTCCGCGAAGGACGCGGCGGGCCGCGAGGGCGTCGCCGTGGCCCGTACCGCGCACGGCGAGCAGACCCAGTGGATCTTCGACCGTACGACGTCGGCGTTCCTCGGTGAGCGCACCGTGCTCACCGAGACGACCTCGGCCGGCCGGGCCGGGACGGTCCTGGGGGTCTCGGCGGTGCTCGCCAAGGCGGCGGCCCCGGCGGCCGGCGAGCTGCCGAAGGGCTGACCCGAGGCGCCAAGGGGCCCCGCCGGTCCGGTCGGATCGGCGGGGCCCCTGCCATGACGTGGTCCCTGGGGCCTCGTTCAGACAAGCCCTAGCCGCGGCGGTTGGCCGCCAGGGTCTCGTAGAAGTGGAGCAGCCCGAGGTCGTCGACGGAACCGGCGTTGACGGCCTTGGCCAGGGGGGTGCCCTGGAGGAGGCGCTTGACCGGGACCTCGATGCGCTTGCCCGTGAGGGTGTGCGGGACGCCGGGGACCTCGATGATCTCGTCGGGGACGTGGCGCGGGGAGAGTTCGCTGCGGATCGTCCGCTTGATGCGGTCGATCAGCTCGTCGTCCAGGGTGACGCCCTCCACGAGGTGCACGAAGAGCGGCATCCAGTAGCCGCCGTCCGGCTCCTCCAGGCCGATGACCAGGGATTCGCGGATCTCGGGGAGCCGCTCGACGGCCTCATAGATATCGGCGCTCCCCATCCGGACGCCCTGACGGTTCAGGGTGGAGTCGGAGCGGCCGTGGATCACGACCGAGCCGCGGTCGGTGATCGTGATCCAGTCGCCGTGGCGCCAGACGCCCGGGAACATCTCGAAGTAGCTGTCGCGGTAGCGGCTGCCGTCGGGGTCGTTCCAGAAGTGGATCGGCATGGACGGCATGGGGTTGGTGACGACGAGCTCGCCGACCTCGCCGATCAAGGGCTTCCCGGAGGGGTCCCAGGACTGGAGATCGGTGCCGAGGCCCGCCGCCTGGAGCTCGCCGATGTGGACGGGGAGGGTGGGGACGGCGCCGGCGAAGCAGGAGCAGACGTCCGTGCCGCCGCTGACGGAGGCGATCCACAGGTTCTCGCGGACCTCGTCGTGGAGCCAGCGGAAGCCGTCGGGCGGCAGCGGGGAGCCGGTGGTGGCGACGCACTTCACGGCGGAGAGGTCGAAGTCCCGGCCGGGGTGGACGTCGGCCTTGGCGCAGGCCATCACGTACGCGGCGGAGGTGCCGTACAGGGTGGCGCCGGTGCGTTCGGCGACGCGCCACTGGGCGGCGGTGTCCGGGTAGCCGGGGCTGCCGTCGTACAGGACGACGGTCGTGCCGGTGAGGAGGCCGGAGACGAGGAAGTTCCACATCATCCAGCCGGTGGAGGTGTACCAGAAGAACACGTCCTCGGGCCCGAGGTCGCAGTGCAGGCCCAGCTGCTTGACGTGCTCGACGAGGATGCCGCCCTGGGACTGGACGATCGCCTTCGGCAGGCCGGTCGTGCCGGAGGAGTACAGGACCCACAGCGGGTGCGCGAACGGCACCTGCTCGTAGACCGGCTCGACGTCGGCGGCGACCAGGTCGGACCAGGCGAGGGTGCCTTCGGGGGCCGGGGTGCCGAGGAGCGGGATGTGGACGACGGCGCGGAGGGTGGGGAGCTCGGCGCGCAGTTCGGCGACGGTGTCGCGGCGGTCGTGCTCCTTGCCGCCGTAGCGGTAGCCGTCGACGGTGAAGAGGACGACCGGCTCGACCTGCTGGAAGCGGTCGAGGACGCTGCGGGCGCCGAAGTCCGGGGCGCAGGAGGTCCACACGGCGCCGACGGCGGCGGTGGCGAGGAGCGCGACGACGGACTGGGGGACGTTGGGCAGGTAGCCGCTGACGCGGTCGCCCGGGTTCACGCCGAGGGCGCGCAGCTCGGCGGCGAGGGAGCCGACCTGGCGGCGGAGCTCGCCCCAGGTGATCGGCGTGGGCTCATGTGTTTCGTCCACATGGAGCAGGGCCGTGTCGTGGGGGCGCTCGTCGGCGGCGCGCAGGGCGTGCTCGGCGTAGTTGAGGGTGGCTCCGGGGAACCAGTCGGCGCCGGGCATCGAGCGGTCGCCGAGGACGCGCTCGTACGGGGTCGAGAAGCGGAGGTCGAACCATTCGACGACGGCCTGCCAGAAGGCTTCGAGTTCCTCGACCGACCAGCGGTGGAGCGCCGGGTACCCGCCCTCGGCGGGGGCGCCGTGGTGCTCGGCGGCCCAGGCCTGGAAGCGGGTGACGGCGGCCGTGGCGATGCGTTCCTCGTCCGGCTGCCAGAGGGGCTCGATCGGCGCTGCTGATGTCATGAGGGCTGCTCCCTGGCTGTACGCGGGTCTGCGTGTGTCTCGCGCACGTGCTGGGGTGTGCGCGTGACGCGGCTGACAGGACGATGCCATGTGATCGTCTTTCGCACCAGGTCTGCCCGCCCATGGTCAGGCAGTTGAACATGTGCTCCCACCACGGGTGAACGGCAGCTGAACGGAGCGGGTTCGGCCTCCGGCGGATGGCAGGGTGAACTGCATGGACGGTCGGGAACTGCTGCGTTCGATGAAGGTGTTCGGTTCGGTGCAGGGCTTGCGGGTGGTGCGGTCGGCGTGGCGGCAGCGTCGTACGGACGCGTGGGGGCTGCCGCCCCGGGGGGCGGAGCGGGCCAGGGTGCCCGGACTCGCGGTGGAGGCGGAGCCGGCGCCGGGCGGGGGGACCGTCCGGTTCGCCCGGTCCTCGCTCCGTGTCCGGGTGTCGTCGGGCGGCACGGTGTTCTGGGGGTGGGACGGGGCGGAGCCGCTCCCCTCGTACGCCCTGGCCGGCGAGGCGCCCGAAGCGGATCCCCGGGCCTCCCTCGAACCGGACACCGACGGCGGCTGGCGGATCGTGTCGGAGCGGGTGACGGTGACGGTCTCCCGGCACGGGGCGGTGGAGCTGCGGACGCCGGGCGGGGTGCTGCTGCGCCGGGACCTGCCGCCGCGCTGGTGGGAGCCGGTGACGGACCTGCGCGCGGTCAACGGTTCCGGACGCCCGGCGGCGGGTTCTCGCTGGGTGCAGCGGAGTGAGGTGCCGGCCGACGCGCGGTTCTTCGGGCTCGGCGGGCGGTCGGCGGGGCCGCGCCTGCGGGACGGCGCGTACCGGCTGTGGAACACCGACCCCAAGGGCGGTTTCGACCCCGGGGACGATCCGCTCTACATCACCATGCCCGTGCAGTTCGTGGTCTCGGACGCCGGTACGCACCTGGCGTTCCACGACAACTCCTGGGACGGCCTGGTCACCGTCGCGGAGGGCGAGGAGGGGGCCGGGTCCGGGCACGACCGTCCCGGCACCAGCGAGGTGCGGATGTCGGGCGGGCCGCTGCGCTGCTGGGTGGTCGTCGGCACCCCCGCGCGCGTACTGCACGGCTGGGCGGCGCTGACGGGCGCGCCCGCGCTGCCGCCGGCCTGGGCGCTCGGTCCGCAGCACGCGCGCTGGGGCTTCGGCAGCGAGCGGGAGGTGCGGCGGGTGGTGGCCGGGTACCGGGAGCGGGGGCTGGCGCTGTCCGCCGTGCACCTGGACATCGACCACTACGACGGGCACCGGGTGTTCACGGTCGACCGGGAGCGGTTCCCCGATCTGCCGGGGCTCGCGGAGGAGCTGCGGGAGCAGGGCGTGCGCCTGGTGTCGATCGTGGACCCGGCGGTGAAGGCGGAGCCGGGCGACCCGGTGTACGACGCCGGGTCGGCGGCGGACGTCTTCGTGAAGGACGCGCGGGGCGAGGAGGTGCACGGGGTGGTGTGGCCCGGCGAGTGCGCCTACCCGGACTTCACCGATCCGGCGGTGCGGGAGTGGTGGGGCGGTCTGTACGAGGAGCGGCTGCGGCAGGGCTTCGCCGGGGTGTGGCACGACATGAACGAGCCGGTGTCCTTCGTCCCCTTCGGCGACCCGACGCTGCCCCGTTCGGCGCGGCACGCGCTGGAGGGCCGGGGCGGCGACCACCGGGAGGCGCACAACGTGTACGCGCTCGCGATGGCGCGGGCCGGGTACGAGGGGCTGCGCCGGCTGCGCCCCGACGAGCGGCCGTTCCTGTTCTCCCGCTCGGGCTGGGCGGGCATGCAGCGGTACGGGGGCACCTGGTCCGGCGACGTGTCGACGGGGTGGCCGGGACTGCGGGCCTCGCTCGCCCTCGTCCTGGGCCTGGGGCTGTGCGGGGTGCCCTACTCGGGTCCGGACGTGGGCGGTTTCGACGGGAGTCCGTCGCCGGAGCTGTTCCTGCGCTGGTACCAGCTGGGCGCGTGGCTGCCCCTGTTCCGTACGCACGCGGCGATCGACGCGGGGCGGCGCGAGCCGTGGGAGTTCGGGCCCGAGGTCCTGGAGCACGCGCGCGTGGCGCTGGCCGAACGGGAGCGGCTGCGGCCGTACTTCACGACCCTGGCCCGGCTCGCCCGGATGACGGGCGCGCCGTACGTCCGTCCGGTGTGGTGGGGGACGCCCGAGGACCGGGTGCTGCGGGACTGCGAGGACGCCTTCCTCCTGGGCGACGCGCTGCTCGTGGCGCCGGTCCTGACGCGGGGCACGGACCGGCGGGCGGTGCGGCTGCCGCGCGGCCGGTGGTACGACACGGCGACGGGGCGGGCGTACGAGGGCCCGGGGCAGGTCCTGCTCGACGCGCCGCTCTCCCGGGTGCCGGTCCTGGCCCGGGCGGGGGCGGTGCTGCCCGTGCGGGGCGAGGGTGACGAGCTCGTCCTCGAGGTGTGGGCGCCGGCCGCGGGGCGTACCGGTGGCGGGCTCGTCGTGCGGGACACCGGGGACGGCTGGGAGCCGGCCGCGATCGAGCGGTACCAGTCGCGGCTCGTGGACGGCCGGGTGGTGGTGGAGCGCGTCACGGACGACGGGGTGGAGGAGGCGGGGCTGCCGGTGGTGGTGCGGGGGCTCTGAGGGCGGTCGGCCCGGCGGGGCTGACGCCAGGGGACCCGGTTCGTGCCCCGGCTTACGGATCCACGTCTCGTGGCCCTGCCAACGGGGCACGGATGTGGCCTCGCGGCCCGGTCGGCGGCGTGGCCGGCTGGTGGGCGGGCGCTCGCCTTGGCCCCTTGAGAGCGGGGGGAGGCCTCGCCCCGCCCTCCGAACAGGGGCCCGGCTCAGCCGCTCAGTGCCCGCGCACGGCCGCGGCCCGCGACTGCGGGCAGATGTCGGTGGCGCATCCTCGTCAGGACGGCCGCGCCCAGGAAGGCACAGAGCAGTCCGGCCGCGGCGGACAGGACACACCCCACGACGTTGCCCAGTGGTGTGGTCGCGAGAGCGCCGACCGCCACCCCGAGGCTGACCCTCCGCACGTTGTTCAGGGGCCTGTCCGCGACGGCGTACAGGGTGTCGTGGTTCGCCTCGCCGCCTCGGGGGCCCTTGCGGGCGACCTCGACCACGAGGGCTCCGGCGGCGAGGAGCGCCGAACCCACCTGGGCCCAGACGAACGGGTCCAGCAGGACTTGCAGCACGGCGGCCGCCACGGAGACCGCCGTGCCGAGGGCGGTCGCGGCGAGGGCCTGGACGAAGTTCTCCCGGGGCACCACGTACGGCAGCTCCACGTTGATCCGCGTCAGGCGCTCACCGCGCTCCCAGGCGCTCTCGGCGTCCTCCGTGGCATCGAGGACGAACTCCTGGACGTCGTCGGTCGCGTCGGCCTCGACGAGCGGCCGGATCTCGGCGTTCTCGCTCACCCGCGGGGGCCCGGCGACCTCCAGTCCCGCCGGGGTGACGACGTGCAGCCGGTTCTGAGCCACTTCCCTGGGGAACGCGAGCTCCGTCGACACCAGGACGGTGCCCCAGCCGATCCGGTCCACCCGGGGCTTGTCGCTGTAGGCGTAGTTCACCTCGGACGACAGGCCCGTGTGGGCGTCGATCAGCGCCACCACGGGCATGTAGCGGACCAGTCGGCTGATCCGCCACCGGTGTCCGTCGTCCAGGTCGCCGTTCTGGGCAGCCAGCTGGAGTACGGAGGTGATCTCGTCAGTCTCGGGGCTCCACGCCAGGGCCTGGAGGCTCCGGGCGATCTCCCGTCCCGGCGCGGCGTCGGTGTCCCCCTCCGAGGTGAGGAGCCGGTGGACGCCTCTCGCGATCTGGAGCCTCACATTGGTCGAGGTGAGCATGTTGACCGGGCCGCCGTTGCGGTCCTTGAGGTGCAGGTCGTCCAGGAATCCGTCCTCGTCCCAGGGCACGAGGTCCACGATCACGGGTGTGCTGGGAGCCGCCTGGAACTCCACGCCGAGGGCCGCGCGGAGCTTTGTCCTGACCTGGTGGCGCGTGACGTTCCGATCCGGGAACTCCAGCCGGTGGGTGCGGGTCCTGATCGTGGCGGAGAACGCGTCGAGCTCCTGGAACATGCGCAGCTCGTCCCAGCCCGGCGACGCGGGCAGGCCCCGCGGGTCCACGGTGGTCACCGCCGCCGGCATGACGGAGGCGGTCAGGGAGAGCACCGGGGCCCGTCTCTCCGTGTAGTACGCGACCAGGTCGGCGGCGAGCATGACGATCCGTGAGACGGCGGGGTCCTGGGACGGCGGGTACTCGGCGAGGTGCTGTTCCAGGGCCATGACTGTGCCGTGCTCCGCCCTGTCCGGCGCGCCGAGGATCTCCGCGACGGAGCGGACGATCGTCGCGAGGGAGAGCTCCTCGGGGGTGGCAGCGGCGAGGCCGTTCACCGTCGCCGTCGCGGCCCGGCCGGCCGCTTCGGCGCGTCCGGCGAGCAGGGCGCTGTGGGCGAAGGAGGCGAGCCGGGTGACGGAGGCGTCCGGCCGGACCGCGGCCAGGTGACGGACCTCCTTGACGTACCGGTCGAGCCGGTCGGTCCGGAGCGGCTCAAGAGGCTGGTGGTAGTAGGCGGCGGCGAGGCGATGGGCTCGGGCGTGGCGGTCAGGGGCCGTCTCGCGGAGACGGTCGGTCAGCGCCGACCGGAAGAACGCCCGGAGGACGTACGACTCCGCCTCGCGCTCGTTCCCGCCCTCGCCCTCCCGGGCCCAGGGGTGCGCGAGCGTGTCCTTCTGCACGAAGGGGTTCACTGCGATCTCGCGGGTGCCGATGTCCAGGCCAAGCGCCCGCGCGGTGTAACCGACGACCGGGGCGTCGAAGAAGTCGTGCACGGACAGCGCCTCGATCAGCCGGCATTCGTCGGCGGGCAGGCGGTCGAACCGGTCGAACGCGCGCAGCACCAACTCGTCGTTCATGACAGCCTCACCCGGTTCCGAGCGGTTCGATGTGGAGGTCGAGGAACTCCCGTATCAGTCCCGGGACGCCGTCGTGACTCCGGTGGATCTTCGCCGCCTGTCCTTTGAGGCTGTCGAAGCCGAGCGTGGTGATCCACTCCTCGACGGCGTCGACGCCGAAGGGAGGCAATGCCAGGGTGCGGGCCGCGGTGACATGGGGGTACGCGAGGCTCGGCACGTGGCGTCCGGCCACGAAGACGCTGGTGCCGCGTCGGCTGAGCAGCTCGGGGAGCAGTTCCGTCCCGAGCCAGCCGCGCATGGGCGCCTCGCAGTGCTCGAAGCCGTCCAGACAGACGACGGGACGGCGGGCATCCCCGGCCAGGGTGTCCAGCAGGGCGTCGGTCTTGGCCTCCAGCTGGAGCTTGTGGTCCCTGGAGGTGTTGACGACCATCTGGATGGTGGAGTTCCGCGCCCTCATGTCGTGCACGTTCACCGTCGCCGTCTGGGCCAGTTGCGAGCGCACCGCCTGGTAGCCGGGGAGGGGGACGTCCTGGCGGCGTGCCTGCCGGGCCAGGTCCCTCAGGACGTCGTCCTTCTCGACGACGCGCTCCAGATCGACGTAGTAGACCCCGGTCGCGGCGTGGCGGCGGTAGATCTCCCGGAGCAGCGAGGTCTTCCCGATGCCCTCGGGCCCTTCGAAGAAGAGCGCCTGCTGCTCGTCGCTCCTGTCGACGACGGCGGCGGACCGCGCCAGCTGCTCCGCGCGGTCGACGTGGACGTGTTCTCGGCTCGGCATCCCGTGGCCCCGTTCCCGATGTGTCGTGCGGACCGTCAGGGACCTTCGGTGCCGGTCGGGGCGTCGGTGGTGTCGGTGCCGTCGGCCCCGATGATCTTGACCGTCGAATGCTTGACCTTCGAGCGGAAGAAGGCGGTCCGCACACCCTTCCGCAGCGTGAATTCGGAGCGCTTGAGTACGGAGTCGTGGGCCTGCAACTCCTGGTCCGCGAGGCCTCGCTGTTCCTCGTTGGCCTCGAAGCCCGCGCTGACGCCGGGCATGCGGACGGTCGCCTTGCGCATCCTGTGCCTGATGGCGAAGAACATGCCGACGACAGCCGCGAAACCGGCTAGGGCGATGACGACCTCGGGCCAGCCGACGTTCATGGACGCTCCCCTCCCCCTCGTCGCCCCGGGGCGGCGGCGAGCGAACAGCATGTCATAACAACCCATTGTTCCGGGCGAGTTGGATGATCCGTAGGGCGCGCACACCCCGGCGCGCGCCCCGTGTTCACCGCGCGCCCCACTCTCGGTCGTACTCCCCGCCGAACCACTTCCGTACCGCCTCCGTGTGGAGGGGGAACGCCAGTTCCGCCGGTGCCCCGAGGACGTGGTGGCCGCTCGTCTCGTCCGTCGGGGTGGACGGGGGGAGTTCCGCGGCCGGGCGGGGCGGGAGGAGGCCGAAGAGGAGGAGGTGGCCGGCCGGCGAGCTCAGGGCGTCGGCGAGGCGGACCTCGTCGGCCCGGGCCGGGATGCCGGTCTCCTCGCGGAGTTCGCGGGCGACCGCGGCGCGCCAGTCCTCGCCGTGGTCGATGAAGCCGCCGGGCAGCGCGATCCCGCCCCGCGCGGGTTCGATGGTGCGGGTGATGACGACGAGGCCCGTCCCCGTCGCGTCGGTGACGGGCAGGAGGGCGACGGCGACGGGCAGCGGGTTGCGGTAGGCGGTGTGACCGCAGGCCGGGCAGGTGCGGGGCCAGCCGGCGTCGGGCAGGTGGGCGGCGCCGCACGCGGAGCAGTGGGAGTCCTTCACGGCCCGACCGTATGCGATCACCCTTTCCCGGCGCTGCCGTTACTGATAGACGGTGCGCATGACAGGACTCGCAACCGCTCTCCGTACCCTCGCCGTCACGGCCGCGGCCGGGCTGCTCGCCGTCGCCGGCACCGTCGCCGCGCCCGCTCCCCCGGCCTCGGCCGCGCCGGAGCCCAAGGCGCCGCGGGAGTTCGTGGCCCTGGGCTCCGTGGACCCGACGATCCTCCAGGAGATGCGCTACACGACCGAGCACAACTTCGTCGGCGAGCCGGTGGACGGCTACCGGCAGCCGCTGTGCATCCTGACCCGCCCCGCGGCCGAGGCACTGCACCGGGCGCAGCTCCGGCTGCTCGCGCGCGGGTACACGCTGAAGGTGTACGACTGCTACCGGCCGCAGCGGGCCGTGGACCACTTCGTGCGCTGGGCGAAGGACCTGGAGGACGAGCGGATGAAGAAGGAGTTCTATCCGCTCGTCGACAAGTCGAGGCTGTTCGCGGACGGTTACATCGCGGAGAAGTCCGGGCACAGCCGGGGTTCGACGGTGGACCTGACGATCGTGCGGCTGCCGGCGGCGCCCACGCGCGCGTACGTGCCGGGCGAGGAGCTCGTGGACTGCTCCGCGCCGCAGGAGGAGCGTTTTCCGGACAACTCCGTGGACATGGGGACCGGCTTCGACTGCTTCGACACCCTCTCGCACACCGACGATCCGCGGATCGGGGGCGAGCAGCGGGCCCACCGGGATCTGCTCAGGGGAACGCTGGCCGAGCAGGGCTTCGTGAACCTGCCCGAGGAGTGGTGGCACTTCACGTTCAAGCCGGAGCCGTTCCCGTCGACGTTCTTCGACTTCCCGGTGGCGCGGCGGTCGGTGGCCGGTCACTGAGCCCTTCTCAGCACCGGCCTCCCATGGCACACTTCTGACGCTTCGTCAGATCACGGGAGGCCGGAGAGATGACACGGACGCGCAGACCAGTGGTGCCGGGGTGGTTCACCGACGACACCGTGCCGGAGTTCCGGCTGCTCGGCACCCGCTGCACGGCCTGCGCGTCGGTCTTCTTCCCGCGCGAGGACGACGGGTGCCGCAACCCCGGCTGCCCGGGCGGCGGCGAGCTGACCGAGGTCCCGCTCTCGCCGCGCGGCCGGGTCTGGTCGTACACCGACGGCCGGTACCGCCCGCCCGCCCCGTACGTCTCCGACCCGGACGCGCCCTGGGAGCCGTACACCCTGGTCGCGGTCGAGCTGGCGGAGGAGGCCATGGTGGTCCTCGGCCAGGCGGCGCCCGGCGTGTCGACGGCCGACCTCGCCGTCGGGACGGAGGTCGAGGTGGTGCCCGGCGTCCTGAACGAGGACGACGAGCACGTCTGGACCACCTGGCACTGGCGGCCCGTCGTACGGGAGGAGCGGTCGTGAACGACATCGCCGTGCTCGGGGCCGGAATGCACCCCTGGGGCAAGTGGGGGCGCAGCTTCGTCTCGTACGGGACGGCCGCAGCCCGCGCCGCGCTCGCCGACGCCGGTCTGGACTGGTCCGACATCGGCTCGATCGTCGGCGCCGACACCATGCGGTGCGGATATCCGGGGTACGTGGCGGGGGCGACCTTCGCCCAGGCCCTCGGCTGGCAGGGGGCGCGGGTCACCAGCGTGTACGCCGCCTGCGCCTCGGGCGCCCAGGCCATCGGCACCGCCCGGGCCCAGATCCTCGCGGGCCTCGCCGACGTGGTCCTGGTCGTCGGCGCGGACTCGACGCCGAAGGGCTTCCTCGCCCCCGCCGGCGGCGAGCGGCCCGGCGACCCGGACTGGCTGCGGTTCCGGGTGCTCGGGGCGACCAACCCGGCGTACTTCGCGCTCTACGCCCGCCGCAGGATGGCGCTGTACGGCGACACGGCCGAGGACTTCGCCCAGGTGAAGGTGAAGAACGCGGCGGCCGGCGCGCTCAACCCGCTGGCCCGCTACCGCGCGCGCGTGACGGCCGAGGAGGTCGCGGCCTCCGCGGTCGTCGCCGATCCGCTGCGGCTCCTCGACATCTGCGCCACCTCGGACGGGGGCGCCGCGCTGGTGCTGTCCAGCATGGAGTTCGCGCGCCGGCACGGGCACCCCGACCCGGTCCGGGTCCGGGCGGTCTCCACCGTCTCCCCCACCTACCCCAAGGCGGTGCTCGACCTCCCCGACATCGCGACCGACTCCGCGGCGGCCGTCTCCCCCGCCCCGCACGCCTTCCGCGCCTCGATCGCCCGCGCCGCCTACGAGGAGGCGGGGCTCGGGCCCGAGGACCTGTCCCTGGCCGAGGTGTACGACCTGTCCACCGCCCTGGAGCTGGAGTGGTACGAGGACATCGGGCTCTGCGCGCCGGGCGAGGGCGCCAAGCTGCTGCGGGACGGCGCCACCGCCCTCGGCGGGCGCCTGCCCGTCAACACCAGCGGGGGCCTCGGCTCCTTCGGGGAGGCGGTGCCCGCCCAGGCGATCGCCCAGGTCTGCGAGCTGACCTGGCAGCTGCGCGGGACGGCGGGCGACCGGCAGGTGCCGGGGGCGCGGGTGGGGATCACCGCGAACCAGGGCCTGTTCGGGCACGGTTCGGCGGTGCTGGCGGTGCGCTGACCGCCCGCACCGTCACGTGGCGACCGGGCTCCGGTCCGCGAGGACGAGGGCGTGCTGGACGACCGCCACCAGGACGTTCTTCACGGACTCGCGGTCCCGGGCGTCGCACATCAGCAGCTCCACCTCGGGGTCCAGGTCGAGCGCGCCGCGGACGCTCTCCGCCGGGAACCGCCGTGCGCCCTCGAAGCAGTTGACCGCCACCGTGAACGGGATGCCGCGCCGCTCGAAGTAGTCGATGGCGGCGAAGCTGTCCTCCAGGCGGCGGGTGTCCGCGAGGACGATCGCGCCCAGGGCTCCCTGGGCCAGCTCGTCCCAGAGGAACCAGAAGCGGTCCTGCCCCGGGGTGCCGAAGAGGTAGAGGACGAGGTCCTCGCGGAGCGTGATCCGGCCGAAGTCCATCGCGACCGTGGTGGTCGTCTTGGTCTCGACGCCGTGCAGGTCGTCGACGGGCCGCCCCGCCTCGCTGAGGATCTCCTCGGTCCGCAGTGGTCTGATCTCGCTGACCGCGCCCACCAGCGTCGTCTTGCCGACCCCGAACCCGCCCGCGACGAGGATCTTCAGGGTCACCGGCTCGACGTAGGGCTTCTTGCGGCTAGAGCGCCCGAAGGCCATTGATCACCTCGCGAAGGATGCTCACGTCCGGCAGCTCGGCCGGCGGAACGGGGCGGGTCACATGGACGAGTTCGTCCTCGACGAGGTCGCCGACGAGGACCCGGACCACCCCGACGGGGAGGTCGAGTCCGGCGGCGAGCTCGGCGATCGACTGGGGCTGCTCGGAGCAGCGTTCGACGATCTCCACGTGTTCCGGGGAGAGCGTCTGGTCCCGGCCGGGGTCGTCGGCGGCGGGTTCGGGAACGACCACCGCGATCAGGTCGAGCCGGTGGCGGGTGGCGGCGCTCGTCCGGCCGCGGGTCATCGCGTACGGACGGACCACAGGCCCGGCCTCGTCGTCGAACCAGTGGTGGTGACCGGGGGTCAGGTCCCGCTCCCGCTGGCTCCGCTCGGCTTCGTCACTCATGCCGTCCCACTCACCCTCCCGAGGGCAGGCCGGTCCGGGGGGCCGTCGTGAGGTGGGCCCCGACCCGCTTCACCATCAGCGTCATCTCGTAGGCGACCTGGCCGACGTCCGAGTCGGCGTCCGCGAGCACCGCGAGGCAGCTGCCGTCGCCGGCGGCCGTGACGAACAGGAAGGCGTCCTCCAGCTCGACGACCGTCTGGCGGACCTTGCCCGCCTCGAAGTGGCGGCCGACGCCCTTGGCGAGGCTGTGGAAGCCGGAGGCCACGGCGGCGAGGTGCTCGCCGTCCTCACGGGTCAGCTCCTGGGAGGCGCCGGTGGGGAGTCCGTCGCTGGAGAGCACCAGGGCCTTCCGGATCGAACCGACGCGCTGGACGAGCTCGTCGAGGAGCCAGTTCAGCTCGCCGTTTCCGTTTCCGTGTCCGGTCGTGCTGGGTGCTGCGGCGTTCGGTGCGGTCATCGACCGTCCCCCTCCGGTGTCGTTCCTGGTGCTGTCGTGTCGTCCGGCTCTGTGCTGTCCCGCCGGCCGCGCTGCCAGCCACGCTGCATGGCGGCCATGCGCGCGCGTACCTCCTCGGCGTCGCGCTCGAAGGAGTCGGGTCCCTCGGCCGGCGCGCCGGTGCCCGTGCGGGCTTCGGAGCGGGCTCCGGCACGGCCGGCCGGGCCCTCGGTCTCGCGCAGCTGGGGCGCGAGGCTGGCCTGGCGGACGCGGCGGGGCAGACCGCCGAAGGGGTCCGGCGGCTCCGGCGACGGCGCCTCGGGAGCCTGTTCCTCCGGCCGTACGGTGCCGCCGGGGCGTCCGGGAGTCTCCGGGCGTACGGGGACCAGCGTCGGGCCCATGGCCGGCGTGAGGTCCCGGCGGTCTCCCCACGGGTCGTCCTGCGGGTGCGCGCGGTCCGGCTGCGTGTGGGCGCCGTCCGGCTCGTCGAGGCGGCGGCCGTGGTCCACGACGAGCGTCGGGGTGCGGCGGCGCGGCAGCGGCACGGGGCCGGGGCGCGTCCCGTCGGCGGGGGCTTCGTGGCCGGCCGTGCGGTCCTGGGCCTGCTCGTGCTGCTCGCCGGCCGGTGCGAGGCCGGTGCGGCGCCGGTCACGGGGCAGGAACAGGCCGCCGCGCTCGCTGTCGCTGTCGAGGAGGTCCGCCGAGCGGTCGAGGAGGACGTCGAAGTCCTCGGTGCCGAGCGGTGCCTCCAGCTCCACGGGGCCGTCCAGCGGGCCGGGGACCTCGGTCACGTCGGGGACCTTCGTGAGGGCGGGCCTGCGGGTGGGCAGGGCGCCGCCGTCGGCGGGGGCCTCGTCGGGCCGCCCGGGGCGCTCCAGGGTCTTGCGGTCGAGGCGGAACCCGGCGCCCTGGGTCTCGGGCGCGTCGGTGAGCAGCGCGGCCGGGATGAAGACGACCGCGGTGGTCCCTCCGTACGGGGAGGTCTGGAGCGAGACGCGGACGTTCTGGCGCTGGGCGAGCCGGCTGACCACGAAGAGGCCGAGGCGGTCGGTGTCCGAGAGCTCGAACTCGGGGGTCTCGGCGAGCCGGAGGTTGGCGTCGAGGAGGGCGTCGGGGTTCATGCCGAGGCCGCGGTCGTGGATCTCCAGGGTGAAGCCGTTGGCCACCCGCTCGCCGAGCACCTGGACGGCGGTGTGCGGGGGCGAGTACACCGTGGCGTTCTCGAGGAGTTCGGCGATGAGGTGGGTGAGGTCCGCGACGGCGGGGCCGCCCACGCCGAGGCGGGGCAGCCGGCGCACCTCGATCCGCTCGTAGTCCTCGACCTCGGCGACGGCGGCGCGGACCACGTCCATGAGCTGGACGGGCTTGCGCCACTGGCGGGAGGGGGCGGCGCCGGACAGGATGACGAGGCCCTCGGCGTGCCGGCGCATGCGGGTGGTGAGGTGGTCGAGGCGGAAGAGGTCGGCCAGCTCGTCGGTGTCCTCCGTGCGCCGCTCCATGGTGTCGAGGAGGGTGAGCTGACGGTGGAGCAGGACCTGGTTGCGGCGGGCGAGGTTGACGAACACCTCGGAGACGCCGCGGCGCAGTTCCGCCTGCTTGACGGCGGCCTCGACGGCGGCGCGCTGCAGGGTGTTGAGGGCCTGGCCGACCTGGCCGACCTCGTCCTCGCCGTACTTCAGGTGGGGCACCTCGGTGCCGACGTCGACCTGCTCGCCGGCGGCGAGGCGGCGCATGACGCTGGGCAGCCGGACGCCGGAGACCTCCTGGGCCTCCTTCTGCAGGCGGCGCAGGTCGCGGATGAGCGCGCGGCCGATGCGGAGGGAGATGACGATCGAGGCGATGAGGGCGAGGAAGCCGAGGACGCCGGCGATGCCGACCTTGAGGAGGACGCTGTACGCGGCGGGCTTGACGCGTTCCTGGTAGCGGTCGCCGGCGGCGGTGTTCTCGCGGGCCAGGTCGTCGAGGACGGGGCTCGCCTGGTCCTGCCAGCGCTCGGCGGTGATGGCGCGCGGGCTGCCGGTGGCGCCCGCTTCGATGATCGCGTTCTCGGCGGCGCGCAGCGGCTGGGTCTTGGGGCTGCGCCAGTACTTCTCGAAGTGCTCGCGCTCGGCGGAGGGCAGGAGTTCGAGGTTGACCTCGTAGAACGCCACGCGGTTGGCGACGAGGTCGGATATCGCCCGGATCTCCTGGGTGGTGACGCGGTCCGCGACGAGCGCGGAGAGGACGAGGGCGTCCTCGCGGGAGAGCAGCTCACGCGCGCGGGTGATGCCGACGAGGGCGCGGCCCTGCTTGTCCATCTCCACGTTCTCGAGGGCGTGGAGGGTGATGAGGAAGCTGTAGCAGGGGTCGACGAGCCGGTTGTAGAACTCGAGGGCCTGCATGCGGCCGATGCCGCGGTTCTCGACGGAGCGGCGCAGCGAGGCGAGGCCGTCGAGCGCGTCGAGGAGCGAGGTGAGCCGCTGGGCGGTGACGGGCCGCATCTCGTCGCGCACGCCGGGGTCGGCGGCGTTGGCGCGGATGCGGGCGATCTGCCGGTCGGTGGCGCGGCGGGTCTCGCGCAGGGAGGCGAGGGCGTCGGAGCCGCGCGGGTCGGCGAGGTAGATGAGCGACTGGCGGCGTTCGATCTGGATGACCCGGGCGGTGTCCTCCAGGGGGTAGCCGACCTTCTCGACGATGTAGCCGACGTCGAGGAGCTGGTCGGCCTCCCGGCCCGTCAGGACCGTGGCGAAACCCCACAGTCCGGTGAGGGAGACGAGCGGTACGAGCAGCAACGCCACGATCTTCCTGCGGATGGACTTCCCGCGAAAGCGCATGGCCTCCCCCAGCTCGGCCCCCGTGCGCCACGGGGGTCCTTCACGTTCGTGACGTCCGGCGTCAACACGCGGCGTCAACCTTGAATTTCAACAAACGGCGGCGCGAGCCTACTACTGCATCACGGCCATCCCGAAGGCGCGTCCGAGCTATTTTCAGCCTGTCGAGTGAGTGTTGATCATGAGATGTCCTGGTATTACGGGAGTTGGGATCGGCCACTGTGGCGTAGGACACCTGATGGTGTGCCATTTCTCCGGCCTGCACGGATGGCTGGAACTGTTCGTTCCGCAGGGATACGGGGCACCTTCGTCCCCACCCGGACGAAACCTTTTCCCTCTCTCGTGCGTCAATAAGTACGGGGAGGGTCCTGTCCGCGTAAAGGGGCTCAAGACGGGCAGCCACTCCTGAAGTCGTTCAGTGGTGGGGAGTGACAGGACAATGGAACACGAGGCGCGGTCGGCGCGGCAGTTGTGGGTGGAGGAGGAGCGGGGCCGACGGCGGATGCCGGATCCGGTGCGCAACGCGGCCGTGCGAGCCGTGATGATCACGTCGGTGACACTCATCCAGGCCGTGGTGGCCTTCTTCTGTTCGGTCGCGGGCGCGTGGCTCGCCTTTCCGATGACCGTCACCGCGGTGGCCTCGACGGTCGTGGCCACCTGGAGCGTCCTCGACGTGTGGATCACCCGTCAGGTGTGGCGTCAGCGCAACGGCGTGGTGTCGGAGCCGAGCAGCACGGCACGTCCGTCGATCCGGACGCGGCGCGAGGAGAGCCGGGCCGACGCGACGCCCCTCTCCGAAGCGGCCTGAACAGCGACGGCGAGCGGCCCGGTCCCCGAAAGG
>NZ_JBSHDU010000106.1:0-25669 GCF_053616475.1 Streptomyces sp. NPDC055815
TCTGTGGTTTGGGGTGGGGGGGGGGGTGGGGCGGGGGGGGGGGGGGGGGCCCCCCCCCGCCCCCCGCCCCGGTGTCGCGGAGGATCAGGCGATGTCGAACCGGTCCAGGGTCATCACCTTGTCCCACGCCGACACGAAGTCCTGCACGAACTTCGCCTTCGCGTCGTCGCTCGCGTAGACCTCGGCCAGCGCGCGGAGCTCGCTGTTGGAGCCGAAGACCAGGTCGGCGCGGGTGCCGGTCCACTTGACCGCGCCGGTGGCCGTGTCACGGCCCTCGAAGGTGTTCTGGTCCGCGGAGGTGGACTTCCACTCGGTGCCCAGGTCGAGCAGGTTGGCAAAGAAGTCGTTCGTCAGCTTGCCGGGCGTCTCGGTGAGGACACCGAGCGAGGACTGCGGCTGCGTCACACCGAGGGCGCGCAGGCCGCCGACGAGGACGGTCAGCTCGGGCGCGCTCAGGGTGAGCAGGTTCGCCTTGTCGATGAGCAGGTACTCGGCCGGGAGGCGGTTGCCCTTGCCCAGGTAGTTGCGGAAGCCGTCCGCGGCCGGCTCCAGGGCGGCGAAGGACTCGACGTCCGTCTGTTCCTGGGCGGCGTCCACGCGGCCCGGCGTGAACGGCACCTCGACGTCGTGGCCGGCGTCCTTGGCCGCCTTCTCGACCGCCGCGACGCCCGCGAGGACGACGAGGTCGGCGAGGGAGACCTGCTTCTCCCCGCTCTGCGCGGAGTTGAAGGACTCCTGGACGCCCTCCAGGACGCGCAGCACCTGGGCCAGCTCGTCCGGGTTGTTGACCTCCCAGTTGCGCTGCGGCTCCAGGCGGATGCGGCCGCCGTTGGCGCCACCGCGCTTGTCGCTGCCGCGGAAGGAGGAGGCGGCGGCCCAGGCGGCGGAGACCAGCTGGGTGACCGTGAGGTCCGAGCCGAGGATCTTCTCCTTGAGGGAGGCGATGTCCGCGGCGTCGACGAGCTCGCCGGTGCGCGCCGGCAGCGGGTCCTGCCAGAGGAGCTCCTCGGCCGGGACCTCGGGGCCGAGGTAGCGGACGACCGGGCCCATGTCACGGTGGGTGAGCTTGTACCAGGCGCGGGCGAAGGCGTCCGCGAACTGGTCCGGGTTCTCGTAGAAGCGCCGCGAGATCTGCTCGTAGACCGGGTCGAAGCGCAGCGACAGGTCGGTGGTGAGCATCGTCGGGAGGTGCTTCTTCTCCGGGTCGTACGCGTCCGGGATGATCGCCTCGGCGTTCTTGGCGACCCACTGGTGGGCGCCCGCCGGGCTCTTGCTCAGCTCGTACTCGTACTCGAAGAGGTTCTTGAAGAAGCCGTTGCCCCACTGGGTCGGCGTGGTGGTCCAGGTGACCTCCAGGCCGCTGGTGATGGCGTCGGGGCCCTTGCCGCTGCGGAAGGTGCTCTTCCAGCCGAGGCCCTGCTCCTCCAGGGAGGCGGCCTCCGGGTCCGCGCCCACGTTGTCGGCCGGGCCGGCGCCGTGGGTCTTGCCGAAGGTGTGACCGCCGGCGATGAGGGCGACGGTCTCCTCGTCGTTCATCGCCATCCGGCGGAAGGTCTCGCGGATGTCGCGGGCCGCGGCGATCGGGTCCGGGTTGGCGTTCGGGCCCTCCGGGTTGACGTAGATGAGGCCCATCTGGACCGCGCCGAGCGGGTTCTCCAGCTCGCGGTCGCCGGTGTAGCGCTCGTCGCCGAGCCAGGTGGTCTCCGGGCCCCAGTAGACGTCCTCGTCGGGCTCCCACACGTCGGCGCGGCCGCCGGCGAAGCCGAAGGTCTCGAAGCCCATCGACTCCAGGGCGACGTTGCCCGCGAGGATCATGAGGTCGGCCCAGGAGATGTTCTGGCCGTACTTCTTCTTCACCGGCCACAGCAGACGGCGCGCCTTGTCGAGGTTGCCGTTGTCCGGCCAGCTGTTCAGCGGTGCGAAGCGCTGCTGACCGGCGCCGGCGCCGCCGCGGCCGTCGCTGATGCGGTAGGTGCCGGCGCTGTGCCAGGCCATGCGGATCATGAACGGGCCGTAGTGGCCGAAGTCGGCCGGCCACCAGTCCTGCGAGGTGGTCAGGACCTCGGCGATGTCCTGCTTCACGGCGGGCAGGTCGAGGCCCTCGAAGGCCTTCGCGTAGTCGAAGTCCTCACCGAGCGGGTTGGCCACCGCGGGGTTCTTGGCGAGGATCTTCAGGTTCAGCCGGTTCGGCCACCACTGGCTGTTGCCGCCGCCCTGGGTGGGGTGTGCGGCACGCCCGTGCGCGACGGGGCAGCCCCCGGCGCCCTCCGCCTTCGCGTCGGTGACGATTGCTTCGTGGTTCTCAGACATCGGAATCCTTCCGGACCTGGCGGACACAGTGCTCAGGAAGTGCGTTCGGCGGACGGGCCTCGCGCGGGTCTCACGTGTGCTTCTCCCGCCGTGCTGGAGTCTTCCTGTCCCTTGGCCATCTTCGAAACCGATCCTACGATGGACGATGTCCAAGTCAAGAACCACGCCAAGTTTGCCGATGCCGATGAGGTGAGACATGAGTGACCTGCTGGAGCGACTGCGCGCGCGTGGCTGGCGGATGACGTCCCAGCGCCGGGTGGTCGCGGAGGTCCTGGCCGGGGATCATGTGCACCTCACCGCGGACGAGGTCCACGCGCGCGCGGTCGCGCGCCTGCCGGAGATCGCCAGGGCGACGGTCTACAACACGCTCGGCGAGCTGGTGGCCCTGGGGGAGGTCGTGGAGCTCTCCATGGACGGGCGGGCCAAGCGGTACGACCCGAACGCCCACCGGCCGCACCAGCACCTGGTCTGCTCGGACTGCGGGATCATCCGGGACGTCCACCCGACCGGGGACCCGCTCGCGGTCCTGCCGCCCGCGGAGCGGTTCGGCTTCACCGTGTCGACCGCGGACGTCACGTACCGGGGGCTCTGCCCGGGCTGCGCCTGAGCGCGGACATGCGAGAGGAGCCCTCCACCGGTGTCGGTGGAGGGCTCCTCGGTGTCATGCCGCGGTGCGGACTACTTCAGGGCGGCCAGCGCGTCCTCGTAGCTCGGCTCGTCGGCGATCTCGCCCACGAGCTGGGCGTGCAGCACGGTGTCGTTCTCGTCGAGGACGACGACGGCGCGGGCGGTCAGACCGGCCAGCGGCCCGTCCGCGATCTCCACGCCGTAGTTGGTGTGGAACTCGCGGCCGCGGAGCGTCGAGAGGTTCTTGACGTTCTCGAGGCCCTCGGCGCCGCAGAAGCGGGCCTGCGCGAAGGGCAGGTCGGCGGAGATGCAGAGGACGACGGTGTTGTCCAGCTGCCCGGCCTTCTCGTTGAACGCGCGGACGGAGGAGGCGCACGTCGGGGTGTCGACGCTCGGGAAGATGTTGAGGACCTTGCGCTGACCGGCGAAGTCCTTGAGCGACTTGTCCGCCAGCCCCTCGGCGACGAGCGTGAAGTCGGGGGCCTGGCTGCCGGGGGCCGGCAGAGCGCCGTTGACCTGCACGGGGCTGCCCTTCAGCGTGACCTGGGCCATGGGGATCTCCTTCAGACGTAAGAGTGGCAACGGGGGGAATCGTACGGAAGGCGGGCCCGCTCCCACGACACGGGCCGCCGCGCTTCTTTCTGGCGGATTCACGAGTATGAACGGACGGCTCCCGTACGGGACTGTCGCGAGCCACTCGCGGGATGCGTCGGACGTGAATGGGCATTCTTGACGGCCCTGGTGTAGACCATTGGGTTCCACCCTCGACAACCGTCGCCCGTTCACATACGTGAAGAAGGGGTAACTCCATGACTCGATGGTTCACCGCCCCCTGCTCCTCGAGACCCTCACCCACGCCGGCAACCCCCGCTGACCGGAAGGCGGTCGAGAGGGGTCAGCCCCGGACCGCCGTGAAGCGGGACGGCGGGGTGCCGAAGGTACGGGTGAAGGCGGCCGTGAACGCCGCAGGGGAGGCATAGCCCAGGCGGCCCGAGACCTCGCTGACCGTCGCGGTACGGAGCAGGGGCACGGCCGCCAGGAGGCGGGCGCGGGAGCGCCAGACGGCGGGGCTCTCGCCCGTCTCCGCACGGAACCGCCGGGTGAACGCCCGCTCGCTCAGCGCCGTCCTGGCCGCCCAGTCGGTATTGGTGACCGCGGCGTCCGGCGCCGCCAGATACTCCCGGCACAGCGCCGCGAGCTCCGCGGAGGCGGGGATCCCGACGTGGAAGGGGAGCGGCGAGCGCGCGGCGATCTCGTGCAGCAGCAGCGTCGCGATGGCGCCCTCCCGGCCCGACAGGCTGTAGTCGGCCGGGAACTCGACCGCCGCGAGCAGCAGTTCGCGCAGCAGCGGCGGCACGTCCACGACCGTGCACCGCGCCGGCCACCACGGGACGGCGCCCGGCTCCACGTACAGACTCCGCGTGCTCACCCCCAGCATCCGGACCCGGTGCGGGGTCGCGGCCGGGATCAGGACCGCCCGCTCCGGCGGGACCGTCCACGTGCCGTCGGCGGTCTCGACGACCATGACGCCGGTCGCGCCGTAGAGGAACTGCGCCCGCCGGTGCTCGTGCCACTCCAGGACGTGCCCGGCCGGATAGTCGGTGCCGAGGGGCAGGACCGCCCGGTCGAGGTGGTCGACGGAGTCCAGCGGGATGTTCTTCACCGGACCACCGTACTGGCCGAGACGCGAAGGAATCCTGCCGACCATCGCATGCGGGAACCATCGGCGGGCTGATGGTCTTGACCCCATGGACATGGTGACGCTGATGGCGATCGGGCTCCTCACCGGAGCGACGACGGTCTTGTTCGGGTTCGGCGGCGGATTCGTGGCCGTCCCGGTCGTGGTGTGGGCGGACGCCGCCCTCGGCGCTTCGGCCGTCCCGGTGGCCACCGCCACCTCGGCCCTGGTGATGGTCGTGAACGCCGCCTTCGCCACCGCCGTCACCCCGCGGCCGGTGCTCCTCGCGCTGCGCGGCAGCGGCGCGCTGCTGCCCCTGCTCGCGGCGGGCGCCTGCGCCGGCGCGTACGCCTCCCGGCTCGCCCCGCCGGCCCTGGCCCGCTGGGCGTTCGTCGCGTACACCGCCCTGACCGCCCTCGACCTGCTGCTCCGGCCCGGCTTCCTCCGCCCCGCGAGCGGGCCGGGCGCGGAGTCCGGGCGTGCCCCGAGGCCGCTTCCGGCCGGCGCGGGCGCGCCGATCGGGGCGGTCGCCGCCTTCCTCGGCGTCGGCGGCAGCGTGATGACCGTCCCCGCGCTGCGCCGCGCCGGTCACCCCATGCGCGTGGCGACCGCGCTCGCCAACCCCCTCACCCTCGCCGTCGCGCTCCCGGCCGTCGCGGTCTCCCTCGCCGGCCCCCCGCCCGCGGCCGCCGCGGCGAGCGGCGCGGGACTGGTCGGTCTTGTCGACCCGTACGCGGCGGGGGCGCTGCTCCTCGGAGCGCTGCCGGTCATCGCCCTCCTGCGCCGCCGTCCGCCCCGGATCCCGGACCGCGTCCACGCGTGCGCGTACCTCGGGCTGCTCGCCCTGGTGGCCCTCGCGATGGTGTGCACCGGGGCATGAGCGGGGCGTTTCAGTCGGGTGCCCGGCGCAGGGCGCGGACGGCCGGGACGGAGAGCATGACGGCGATCAGCACGAGTCCCATGACCGAGGAGAAGAGCAGGACGCGGTCGGCGCCCACGCTGTCGGCCGCCGGGCCGGACAGGGCCCGGCCCAGCGGGATGACCATGATGGATCCGGCCACGTCGTAGGCGGAGACCCGGCTCAGGACGGCGAGCGGGATGTGCGACTGCACGCTCGTCGCCCACATGACGCCCCAGAAGGCGAACCCGCAGCCGGCCACCACCCCGGTGACCGCCGTCACGGTGAACGACCAGCCGAGCGCGGGCGCCAGGGGGTTGAGGGAGAAGAAGAACATGGCGCACGCGCCCGCGACGAGCGGACGGCCCGGCCGGACCCGCAGGCCGAGCAGACCGCCGACGATCGTCCCCGCGCCGTCGGCGGACGCGATCCAGCCGTACCCGCTCGCCCCGTGCTGCTCGGTGAGCAGCGCCGCGCCCAGCGGCAGCGCCGGGCCGAAGACGAACAGGCCGTAGACGGCCCACACGGCGATGACCCCCCACAGCCAGGACCGCGACCGGAACTCGTGCCATCCGGTGGCGAGGCGCCGCAGGATGGGCTCGTCGCTCTCGTCGCTCTCGTCCCGTGCCGCGCCGAGCTTCCGCAGCGGCGCCAGGCCGAGCGCGCTGCACGCGTAGCAGGCGGCGATGACCAGGAAGGAACCGGCGACGTCCCAGTACGCCACGAGCAGGCCGGAGAGACCCGGGCCGAGCAGGGTGCAGATCGACTCGGAGATCCGCAGCAGCGCGTTGGCCCGCTGGATGTCCTCGGCGACCCGGGGCACCAGGCTCGCCAGACCCGGCTGGAACATGGCGGTCGCGGCGCCGCTGAGCGCGAGCAGCGCCATCATGTGCCACAACCGCATGTCGCCCGCGGCGAGCAGCGCCGCGAGGGCCAGCATGGCGACCATCCGCACCACGTCGGCGCCGACCATCATCACCTGCGGGGTGAACCGGTCGGCGAGCACGCCCCCGAACAGCACGAGCAGGACGATCGGCGTCATCCACGCGGCCAGCGCGTAGCCCACGCCCGCCGCCCCGTACCCCGCGCCGAGCACGGCGGTCGTGAGGGAGACCATCAGCATGCCGTCGGCCAGGAGCGAGGTGCTGCGGGCCGCGAAGAACAGCCGGAAGCGCTGCGAACGCCACGGGCTGGGAAGGGAGTTCTTCTCCCGCTCTGCGGTCACGTCATTCGTCGTCATGTCAGCTGCGCCGGTCCCGGCCGGCCCCTTCCCTGAGAATCCGCTGCCCGAGCCAGGCACTGGTCCGGTCCGCCTCCGCCGGCGCGTCCCGCACGATCACGTAGTGGCGCGGGGCCAGCACCCCCGGACGGCCCGGCAGCGCGTCCATCAGCGCCGCGTGCGCCGCCTCCGGGGTGAGCGGGGAGCCGCCGCAGGCGAGGAAGGCGGTGAGACCGTCCTCGTCCGGGGCGCCGTCGGTGACGTGCACGGGTACGCCTCCGAGTGCCCCGCCGAGGACCTCCGCAACCTGGTCCGGCGACACCCACGAGCCGTCCACCCGGCGCCACCCCGCACCCCGCTCGACCGGCCGGACACCCGTCACCTCGGTGAGCGCCGTCAGCGGCACGTCCTCGGTGGCGGCCGCCTCCAGGAGCCGTACCAGACCGGTGAGGAACCCCTCGGCCTCGTCCGGCGTGAACAGCGCGGGATCGACCCACATCCCGAGCCGGAGCACGGGCGCCGTCTCGTGGACGAAGGTCAGGACGCGGGCCGGAAGCACCTGCACCGGCCCACGGGACACGTCCAGTTCGGGCCGGTCGACGTCCGCCGCGGGTCCCGCGGGCAGCGTGCTGACGTCGTTGAAGACGACGTCACGGGCGAAGCGGCTGCCCCGCTCGTACGTGACGGCGTCGATCATCTCCCAGAGGCGGACCGCGTCGAACTGGCTGTGCCGGTAGGCGTTGAGCGCCGCGCCCCACGCCTTCCGCAGCAGCGCGTCGAAGGACGGCACCCGCACGTCCAGGGAGAGCAGCGCGTCCTGCGAGACGGTGTTCACGGAGCGGGCGAGCCGCGGCAGGAACCGGTTCGAGGTCGGCACGGCGGCGACGCACGAGGACTGGCCCGTGCGGTGGGCGATCAGCGCGCACCAGGCCGTGAGCAGCACCGTGGACGGCAGTCCGCCGGTGCGCTCGGCCGCGCGGGCGAGCGCCCGGGCGCCCCGCAGCGAGCGGAGGGTCAGCTGCTCCGCCTCGACCTCGGTGCCCGCGGCACCCGGCTCCGCGAACATCGCCTGGGGGCCGGTGCGGATGATCCGTTCCCAGTGCCGCAGGGAGGCCTCGGACCTCCGCACCCCGGCCGGGGTCGCCTCCTCGGCGGCCAGGTCGAGCGGGGTGAACGCGGTCACGCCGGGGAGCGTCCGGCCGGCGAGCAGGTCGCGCCAGTCCTCTTCGAGGACGGACAGGGCGCTGACGTCCGTCACGGCGTGGCTCGCAGCGAGCGCGACGGACACCGGCACGCCCGCCACGGCGACGAGGGAGATCCGCAGGCCGAAGTCCCGGTCCAGGTGGAAGCGGCCGACCCGGTCACGCCGGGCGAGGTCGTCGGCGTATCCCTCCGGGGGCGGCTCCTCGTGGTCGACGACCGCGACCGTGAACTCGCCCTCGGATGCCACGACCTGCTCGCGAGGTGCCTCGCCCGGCGCGTGCGGGAACGTCGTCCGCAGGGCCTCGTGCCGCACCACCAGGGCGCGCAGCGCGTCGATCGCCGACTCCGTCCCGGTTCCCTCGGGGACGGGCCAGACGGCGTGGATGTTGATGTGCTCGGGCTCGTCCCGCAGCATGCAGCGGATCATGTTGGCCTGGCCCATGGTGACGGGGCCCCGGCGCCGCTCCCCGCCCGCGTAGCGGACGGTGACCGTGTACGTCTTCGTCATGCGTTGCCCTTCGGGGACGCGGGCCGGTTCCCGCTCGCGCGGACCAGGTCCGCCCAGGCGTCGATCAGGAGGGCGAACTCCGCCATGTCCTCCCGGACTTCGTCGACGAGCCGTTCGCGGCGGGCGGCGAGGAAGTCCGCCGCCTCGATGTAGCGGCCGCCGAGCTTGCGGTACGAGCGGTCGACGACGTCGAGGCGCTCGGTCTTCTGCACCGGGTCGACGCGCGTGCTCTCCCGGACGAGACCGGCGACGGCGGAGGCGCGGAGCCCGCCGTCGGCGTCGAGCAGCGACGCGCCGGCCGCCGCCGTCCCCGCGTACACCGAGTGCAGGTGCGGGGTCGCGAGCAGGAACTTCGCGAACCGCAGCTGGTAGGCGAGGAAGCCCTTGTCGGAACGCCGTTCGCCGGTGTGGAAGTTGACGATGTGCCGGTTGTGCAGCACCCCGGGCAGCCGGGCGTCGTGGACCAGGTGGAGGAGGAAGTAGTCGCTGCCGATGGTGTCGGTGGCGGGCGGCAGCGGCACCCGGCCGTACACCTCGCGGGCGAGGGCGATGTTGCACATGTCGACGCGGGTGGGGCTGACGGTGGTGAGCGTGGTCAGGTCACCGGTGTACGAGGCGGTCCCGGCGCCCCGGAACGACTCGGCGATCAGGTTCCGTCGCCAGATCTCCGGATAGCCGTCCGGTACGGACAGGCCGATGACGTCCTCGTACACGAGGGGGTCGAGCCGGCGGATCTCCGCGACGTCCACGGACATCTCGCCGACGAAGGAGCCGCCGACCAGGGCGACCGGCCGGTGGGCGGACGCGGGGTCGAGTCTGCTGCGGGACACGAGCCCCGCCACCTCGGCGGCGGTCCTGCCCAGGGCCGTGAGCTCGTGGTGGAGCGGGAAGACCGGCTGCCCGTCGAGGTACTGGTAGCGGCTGTCGGAGTCCCTGCGGTGCACCGACGCGCAGCCGAGGGCCTCCGCGTACAGGAAGGCGCGGTTGGTGCAGGCGCCGTAGGACACCCGGGAGGGCAGCATGAGGCCGAGGATCCGGTCCGGCTCGGGGGTGCCGGACCGGGTGATCACCTCGTGCAGGAAGGCCCGTTGGGCGGTCTCGTCGAGGTGGTGGACGACCACCCCGGGCACGCGGGGGAGTGCGGACACCGCCTGCCGGTGCTCGGCGAGCACCGGGGCCGGGGAGGAGTCCAGGATCAGCAGGTGCACCTCGGCGCCGAAGCGGCGGGCGCCGTGGGCGGCTTCCTCCGCGACCGCCCGGATGGTGTCGGGGCAGGCGCGGTGGGTGGGCAGGGTCAGGCAGACACGGCGCACGCCGGCTCCTCGGCTTCCCCGGCCGGCTGCCCGCCCGCGGTCTCGGCCGTGTCGCTCCACGAGGTCAGCCCGAGGAGGCGGCTGCCGAGCTCGTTCAGGGTGGCCGTGGGGTAGCGCTGGGACTCGTGCCGGACGGGGTCGCCGACGAGGGTGCGGTTCCAGCGCGGGGTGCGCAGATGTCGCCAGGACTCGACGCGGGACCTCCGCAGCTTCGTGTGCTCCTCCAGGGCGGGCATCATCGACAGGTACTGGACCGCCCGCACCTGGTCGGCGGAGGTGTTGCGGGCGACGCCGTGGGCGAGGAGACCGTTCCAGATCAGCAGGTCGCCGGGGTGGAGGTCGGGGCGGACGACGGGGAACTCCGCGCGGTCCACGGCGGGCCGGATGGGGTCCCGGTCGCCCGGCTGGCCGAGCTTCCACTCCTCGAACCGCCGGAAGAGCTCCGGGCAGCACTGGAAGCCGCCGGACTCGGGGCGCGTGTCGTTGAGCGCGATGATCCCCTGCACCCGCTGCGGGGGCACGCCGAGCGTCGTGTCGATGTCCCAGTGCAGCTCGATGTCGAAGCCCCGGTCGGTGGGCTCGATCAGGGCGCGGTCGCGGTTGCGGACGTTGGGCGGGTTGAGGTTGAGCCGGTCCTGGGTGACCCACAGCTCCTCGCAGTCCCACACGTCCACGAAGGCGTCGTACACACGCTGTGCCTGGCGGCTGTCCCAGAGGAGCTGGTGGTGGTACGCCTCCACGAAGCCGTACACGTGGAGCTGCTGGTCCAGCTCGGAGCGGAACGGCCGGTCCTCGTACCAGCTGTCCGGACGGTCGGGGTCGAGGCCCTGGAAGTCCCAGGTGAAGTCGAGCAGGCGGCGCGCGGCCTCGGCGGGGATCGCCTCGCGGACGACGACGTAGCCGTACGTCTGCCAGTGGGCGAAGTCCTCCTCGGACAGCACCCGCAGCGGCCGCGACTTCTTCAGCTCCCGCAGGGTGGTCGCGGCGAGGTACGACTCGCCGTCCGCGCTGAAGTACGGCAGGTCCGAGGCCGCCCGGTGCAGATAGGGGCGGCGGACGGGTCGGGGCGGGGCGGGTGTGGGCATGGGGGTCCCTCCAGAGGCGGTGGCCGGAGGTCAGGCGGCCACGTCGTTCAGAAGAATTGGTTTAGACCATCGGTTCTGTCAAGTGCCGCCGCAATATGAGGAGTTACGGGTCCGATCGGCCGGATATCGCCCCCGCCCTACGGCGGCTTTGGTCTAGACAACCCTCGGCGAGCTGGCTTAGGGTCCCCATGCGCAGTCCGGTCCCTGATGGAGCATCAGGCGGCTTCTTCGCCGTGCCGTGGTCGACGAGGACCCCACGCCTTGACTGTTCGCCCACGCCCAGAGGGAGCGGTATTCCATGAGCACACCCAGCACCACCGTCCTGCCCGACGGCGGCCTGAAGAGCCCGGGCGCGGGCCTGATCACCCTCGACCCCGTCCGCACCGCCCTGCTGCACGGCCTGGACACCCTGCTCACCGGGCTCGCCGCGCGCCTCTCCGCACCCGAGGTGGTGGGCCCGCCGCTGCTCTCCGTCGAGGGCCTCGCCCGCCTCGACTTCTTCCGCAACTTCCCCCATCTCGGCGTCTCCGCCGGACGGTTCGCCCCCGACGCGCTCGACGGCCTCGCCTCAGGGGAGTCACCGGCCGAGCTGCCGCTCCGGCCGACCGGCTACCTCCTGCCCTCCGCCACCTGCTACGGCCTGCTGCTCTCCCTGGAGGGCCGGGACGTCGGCGAGGACGGACTGCGGCTCTCCGCCGCCGGCCGCTGCTTCCGCAACGAGACCCACTACGACGGGCTGCGCCGCCTGTGGGGCTTCCACATGCGCGAAGTCCTCTTCCTCGGCACCAAGCAGGGCTCCCTCGAACACCTGGAGCAGGGCGCCGAGTTCATCCTCGACCTGGCCGGACGCCTCGGACTCGACCTGTCCCGGGCCGTGGCCGACGACCCCTTCTACGACAAGGGCGGCTCCCGCGCCAGGCTCATGGCGCTCGACCCCGTCAAGCACGAGTTCAGCGCCCCCGACGGCACGGCCATCGCCTCCGTCAACCGGCACCGCAACTTCTTCGGCGAGCGCCTCGACATCCGTGCGGGCTCCGCGGGCCCCGCGTACAGCGCCTGCGTCGCCTTCGGCGTCGAGCGCTGGGTGCACGCGATGATCCTCGCCCACGGCACCCCCGAGCAGGCCCTCGACCGGCTGCGCGCCGCGAGCGCCTGACCTCCACCCGTACCTTCCCCACAGCAAGGAGCGCCCCACCCCATGGACCCCATCGCCGCGTGGCTCCACGAGAAGAACCCCGGTCTCGACGGGCCGATCGACGCCGACGAGGACCTCATCGAGGCCCGGCTCATCGACTCCATGGACTTCCTGGAGTTCATCGACCTCCTGGAGGAGCTCTCCGGCAGCTCCATCGACCTCCAGGAGGTCACCATCGACGACTTCCGCACCATCGGCCGCGTCCAGGAACGCTTCCTGAGTGCCGCCACGTGATCGCCCGCCCCTCCTGGCCGTCGTGGCGACCACCCGGGAGGTCCTGGACCACCCAGGACTCCACGAGGGCCTGCTCGCGCCCTGGGAACGGCGGCGGCTCGACCGGATACGCGTGCCGGACCGCCGCGACGACGTGACGGCGGCCCGGCTGCTCGTCCGGCTGTGCGTCGCCCGGTTCACCGGGCTCCCTCCGGAGGCGTCGGGCCCCGACCAGTACTGCGACGACTGCCGGCGCCACGGGCACGGCCGCCCGTACCTGCGCCGCCGGCCCGGACTCGGCGTCAGCCTGAGCCACGCCGACGGTCTCGTGGCGGCGGCCGTCGGCCCCGGGCCGGTCGGCGTCGACGTGGAACCCGCGGCCCGCAGGCCCGGCCCCCTGCCCGTACTCCGCCGGCTCCTGCCCGCGACCGAGCTGCGGGAGGCGGCGGCCGGGCCGGACCCCGACGCGGCGCTGCTCCGCCTCTGGGTGCGCGGCGAGGCCCGCTTCAAGGCGGGCGGCCGGGAGGGACTGCGGCTCCTGGACTGGACCGACCGCGACCGGGCGGCCGTCGCCGCGGTCGCCGGCACCGGCCCGGTCACCGTCATCGCATGCGCGGACCCAGGCTGAAGGTGACCTCGACGCCGCACGTCGGCCCGGACGCCGCGGGCACCGGACGGCCGAATGCCGCGACCGGGTCGGGCTAATCCGGGGCCGCGAGCGTGGCCCGGCGGACCGGCGGTGGTACGTCGATGGCCATGCAGCCAGGCACACCTCCGACGGTCACCCCGTTCCTCCGTACGGCCGCCGCCTACGCGTGGCGGCTGCTCGTCGTCGGCCTCCTCGTCTACAGCCTGTTCGCGGTGCTCGGGCGCTTCCACGAGATCGGCGTGGCCGTCTTCCTCGGCCTGGTGATCACCGCGCTGCTCCGGCCCGTCGCCGACCTGGTCGCCCGGGGCCTGCCCCGTCCCCTCGCGGTCGCCCTCGCCCTGCTCGGCAGCATCGCGCTCGTCCTCGGGGTGCTCGCGCTGGTCGGCGAGGCGGTCGCGGGGGAGCGGACCACCCTCGTACGCGAGTTCCGGGAGGGGATCGGGCGGATCGAGGACTGGCTGGAACGGCCGCCGTTCCGGGTCGACCCGGACGCGCTCTCCGGCCTGCAGGAGAAGATCGGACAGTTCCTCTCCAGCCACCGGTCCACCCTGCTCAGCGAGGCGGTGAGCGGAGCCGGGCACCTCGTCGCCGTCCTCACCACGCTGGCCCTCGGCCTGTTCAGCGCGGTGTTCTTCATCCACTCCGGGGACCGGCAGTGGGCCTGGTTCAAGAACCAGCTGCCCGAGTCCGTACGCGACCGCGTCGCCATCGGCGGACGCGCGGCCTGGCGCACCTTCACCGGCTACACCCACGGCATCGTCCTGGTGGCCGCGGTGAACGCGACGCTGGTCGGCATCGCCCTCTGGGCCCTCGGCGTCCCCCTCGCCGTGCCGCTCGCCCTCCTGGAGTTCCTCGCCGCCTTCATCCCGCTGATCGGCTCGCCGATCGCCCTCGCGGTCGCCGCCGTCGTGGCACTCGCGGCGAAGGGCCCCCTGGTCGCGGGGATCGTCATCGCGCTCATCGTGATCATCGGTCAGATCGAAGGGCATCTGCTGCACCCCCTCGTCATGAGCTGGGCCGTGCGGCTCCACCCGCTGGTCGTGGCCATCTCGGTGATCGCGGGCTCGATCGCCGCGGGCATCGTGGGCGCGGTGGTGGCGGTCCCTCTGGTCTCGGTGGTCTGGTCCGTCCACACGGCGCTCCGGGCAGCGCGCGACTGAGCCCTCCGGCCGGTCCGCACGGCCTCCGCCCGGGCTCGCGCCCGAGCCGCCCCGTGCAGGGGGTCTTGCGCCGGGCGTGCGGCCTCTCTACTCTCCCGGCCAATGGTTAGGAATATTTCCTAACGATTGGCCATGGAGGGAAAGGGAGTTGACATGCGTCGACGAAGCGTCTCGCTTCTCGGGCTCACGGGTCTGCTGGCGTTGCCCCTGACGGTCCTGCCGCAGGCGCAGGCCGCCGACGGCCTGGTGTCCACCGGAAAGCAGGCGACGGCCTCGTCCGTCGAGACCTCGGCCTTCGGGCCCGGGCTCGCCGTGGACGGCAGCACGGCCACGCGCTGGGCGAGCGCCGAAGGCGTCGACCCGCAGTGGATACGGATCGACCTCGGGGCGAACCACACGATCTCCCGGGTGAAGCTCAACTGGGAGGACGCGTACGGCAAGACGTACCGCATCCAGACCTCCGCCGACGGGTCGACCTGGACCGACGTCTACTCCACCACCGCCGGTGACGGGGCGACCGACGACCTCACCGTCTCCGGCAGCGGCCGCTACGTCCGGATGTACGGCACCGGCCGCGGCACGCCGTACGGCTACTCCCTCTGGGAGTTCGAGGTGTACGGCGCGCCCACCGGCACCGGCGGGGGCGGCGGCGGACCGGCCGTCCCCTTCGGCAGCCACCTCAAGCCCTACGCCGCCGGCATCCTGAAGCCCTCCGGCACCCAGGCGGCCCTCGACCAGAAGGTCGTCGACTACTACAACAAGTGGAAGGCCGCCTTCGTCCGGCAGAACTGCGGCAACGGCTGGTACCAGATCATCTCGCCCGATGCCGACCACCCGTACGTCGCCGAGGCCCAGGGCTACGGCATGGTCGTCACCGCCACCATGGCGGGCGCGGACCCGGACGCCAAGAAGATCTTCGACGGTCTCGTCAAGTGGAAGATCGACCACCCGTCCTCGGTCAACCCGAACCTCCTCGCCGCCGAACAGGACACCGCCTGCAAGAGCGTCAACGGCGGCGACGGAGCCACCGACGGCGACATGGACGTGGCCTACGGCCTGCTCCTCGCCGACAAGCAGTGGGGCAGCGCCGGCACGTACAACTACAAGGACCTCGCGCTCAAGCACATCGCCGCCATCAAGAAGGACGAGGTCAACGCGACGACCAAGCTCCTGAAGCTCGGCGACTGGAGCAGCTCCGGCGACCAGTACTACTACATCTCCCGCACGTCGGACTGGATGACCGACCACTTCCGCGCCTTCCGCGCGGCCTCGGGCGACACCAGCTGGGACGCCGTGCGCAGCGCCCACCAGACGCAGATCTCCCGCCTGCAGTCCACCTACGCCTCCGGCACCGGACTCCTGCCCGACTTCGTCGTCGACACCAACACCACGCCCAAGCCGGCCCCGGGCCAGGTCCTGGAGGACCCGAACGACGGCTCGTACTGGTGGAACGCCTGTCGTACGCCGTGGCGCATCGGCGACGACGCGGTGACCAGCGGCGACGCCACGTCCCTCGCCGCCGCCCGGAAGCTCAACGGCTGGATCAAGTCGAAGACCGGCGGCGACCCGAACAAGATCGCCATCGGCTACAAGCTCAACGGCACCCAGATCTCCTCGGGCAGCGAGGCCGCCTTCTTCGCCCCGTTCGCGGTGGCGGCCATGACCGACTCGGGCAGCCAGGCCTGGCTCGACGCCCTGTGGAACAAGATGGTGGCGACCCCGGTCGACACCAGCAGCTACTTCTCGGCCAGCATCCAGCTGCAGGTCATGATCACGGCCTCAGGCAACCACTGGGTCCCGTAGCGGGGTGTCCCGCCGCACGGACAGGGCCCTGAGATAACCGCTCAGGGCGGCGGCGGTACCCGCGAGCGGGAAACGGGCGCCGAGCTGCCCGTCGGGACGGACGACAAGCCCGGTCGCGCCGTCGGGGAGGTAGAGCCGCGCGAACTCCCCGGCGGCGTCCCGGTACACGGGCACGGACGGGCCGGCGGCCGCGGCCGCGCCGGCTTCGGCTTCCGCCCGGCCGGTCGCTCCTCCGGCGGCCGACTCGTCCGCGCCGGCCGCTTCCTCCGCGTCGGCCGCGAGGATCGCCAAGACCGGGAGGCCGGCGGTCGTTCGCGCCGCCGCGGCCGCCCCGGCCAGCTCGGCCCCGTCCGGTCCGTACAACAGCACCACATGGCCGGGCCGCCCCCGCAGCACGTCGAGAAGACGCAGCGGATAGGCGGCGATCGAGGTCGTCAGACCCGAGCAGTCCGGGGCCCGGTCACCCGGCTGGGGCGCGTCCTCGGCACCGTACCGAACGCCCGAGAGCGGACCGTCCCGGTGGCTCACCAGGAGCTGCGCCTCGCGCAGGAGCAGCGTCCGCCGGTCCTCGGGGTCGGCCTCGATGCCCCGTACGGCGTGGCGCACGGTCCGGCCGACGACCTCCTCGCCGACCGGACGGCGCTCGGCGTCGTACGTGTCGAGCAGCTCGGGACCGGCCTCGCCCCGGACCACGAGGGCGAGCTTCCAGGCCAGGTTGCAGGCGTCCTGCACCCCGGTGTTCATGCCCTGGGCGCCGGTCGGCGGATGGATGTGCGCCGCGTCGCCCGCCACGAAGACCCGCCCCCGGCCGTAGCGGTCGACGATGCGGTGGCTGATGCGGAAGACCGAGGACCAGCACAGGTCCGACAGGCGCGCCGGGCGGGGCGCGAGACGGTCGACGACGGCCTGGAGGTCGGCGAGCCCGGGGACCCGGCCGCCTTCGGGCCCGTGCGCCACCCCGTCCGGCGCGGCCGGCCCCTGGGAGGCGGCGAGTTCCGGCGGGAGCTTCATCGACATCCGGTAGCGCCCCGCCCCTGGCAGCGGGATGCACACCAGGACGTCGGCGGTGGAGCCGTCGGCGCCCTGCCGGCTGGACCGGATGCCGTAGCCGTGGGGCAGGTCCCAGTCGGCCACGACGTCGCCGAGCATGTACTCCTCCTGGAACGCACCGCCCTCGAAGGACAGGCCCAGCGTCTTCCGTACGACGCTGTGCGCGCCGTCGCAGCCGATCAGGTACGGCACCCGCAGCTCCTCGCCGGCACCGGACGCCGTGCGCAGCCGCGCGGTGACCCCGTCCCGGTCCTGGGTGAACGACTCCAGCTCGGTGCCGCGCTCGACGACCGTCCCCAGACGGGCGACGTACTCCTCGAGGAGCCGCTCCGTCTCGTACTGCGGCAGCGCGGCGAAGCCGTAGGGCACCTCCGGTGGCATCGCGAGCTCGATCCGGTCCCGCTCGCGGCCGTCGGCGTAGACCAACTGGCCGCGCAGCGGCACGGCGGCCTCCAGGACGGCGCGGACCAGGCCCATCCGGTCCCACAGCTCCAGGGTGCGCGGCTGGATCCCGACGGCCTTGGCGTACGGAAGACGGGCCGGCAGGCGGTCGACGAGCCGGCAGTGCACACCGTGCCGGCGCAGCTCGGCGGCCGCGCTCAGGCCGACCGGGCCCGCGCCCACGATCAGGACGTCGGTGGTGGTGCGGTGCGCCACGCCTGCCTCCAGCACTGGCTCGCCCCCGGCGGATTCCCGTGGGGCGCGTCCGACGGTGCGCGTCGGATCGGGCCCCAGGCCATCGTCACCCGCCTCCGCCGGGTCGGCGAGCGGTACGGCCGTCCGGCGGGACTGTCGGACCCGGCGGGTACTGTCGCGGCCATGCTCGAACTGATCACGCCCACCGTCCGGCTGCACACCTCCTGGACGGAGGCGTACGCCGAATGGCCCGCCGACGCGCGGCAGGACGGCGCGGGGCTCAGGCTCGCCCCCGACGGCGGCCTCGACCGGCCGGAGGTCTTCGCCGCCTGGGTGGAACGGCTGCGCGAGCAGGGCGACGCCACCGTGCCCGCCGCCCCGGGCCGCGTCCACGCCACGTACCTGTGGATCGTCGACGGCGACACGTACCTCGGCGCCGCCGAACTGCGCCACTCGCTCAACGACTTCCTGCGCGACGCCGGCGGCCACGTCGGCTACAGCGTGCGGCCCTCCGCCCGCCGCCGGGGCGTCGCCGCCCGGGCCCTGGCGGAACTCCTGCTCCGGGCCCGGGACCTGGGCCTGGACCGCGTCCTGGTCACCTGCGACGAGGACAACGCCGGCTCCGCGCGGACGATCGAGCGCAACGGCGGCGTCCTGGAGGACGTCAGGACGGGCGCGTACGGCACGAAGCGCCGCTACTGGATCACACCGCCCGGCCCGGCCCCCGCGCTGCCGGTCATGCGCCCCGGCGGGATGCCCACGAACGAACTGCGCGCCTGGGCCCGGGCCCAGGGCTTCGAGGTGCCGGACCGCGGCCGGGTGCCGCGCGAGGTCTGGAGGGCCTGGGAGCGGGCCACGGAGGAAGCCGCGCGGCACGCCGACCGACCGCGGGACCGCTGCCGGCCGCCACGCACGACCGCGATCGTCCTGCCCCGGTAGGCGTGCGGGCGCACGGGCGTACGGAACCGGGCGGGGTCCCCGGGCGTCCCTCCCGGGCATGAGCGAGAAGCCCTCACAGGAATCGCGGGACCGGGCCGAGAGCGCCGTCGGCTGCCTGCTCGCCGTCGCCGGCGTCGCGGTCGCGGCCGCCTTCGCGCTGCCCCGGGCCTCGTACAGCATCGAAGGCGGCTTCGAGGGGGAGGCCCGCGACTGGAGCGTGATCCTCGTCGACCTGCCGCTCATCCTCTTCGCCGGACTCGTCCTCCCGCCGCTGACCTGGGCGGCCGCCGTCCGCCGGCTGCGGCCCCGCACGGCGGCGCTCCTCTGCGTCGCCGTCGCCGGACTCGCCCTGTGGGGCCTCGCGGCCTGGTGGCATCCACGGCAGCCGGATCCCGGATACGGGCCCGGCATCTGACGGCTCCTCGGCGGGAGTAGCGTGCCCTCCGGCGCGCCTCGCCAGGGGCGCGGGCACGACCACGAGAGGACGAGGAAGCCCATGGCGCAGGAGCACGAGGAGCACAGCACGAGCACGGTCGTCTCGCAGCCCGTGGGGCACGTCGTCGGCGGGCGGGGCGAGGTGCGGGACGACGAGTGGGGGGACGTCGAGTCGATCGTCCGCCTCGACGGGGAGGCCTTCGGCCCCGAGGCGCTGGCCGGACTCGACGCCTTCTCGCACCTGGAGATCGTCTACCACTTCGACCGGGTGAGCCCCGACGCCGTCCAGACCGGCGCCCGGCACCCGCGCGGCAACGAGGAGTGGCCGCTGGTCGGGATCTTCGCCCAGCGCGGCAAGAACCGCCCCAACCGCCTCGGCGTCTCCCGCTGCCGGCTGGTCCGCACGGACGGACTCGACCTCCATGTACGCGGGCTGGACGCCGTCGACGGCACACCGGTCCTCGACATCAAGCCGTACATGACGGAGTTCGGCCCCCAGGGACCGACCACCCAGCCCGCCTGGGCCGACGAGATCATGCGCCACTACTACTGAGCCCCACGGGCCGCCACCCGAGGGTGAACCGGCGTACGGAACCCGAACTAGTGTTGCCCCGTGCGTGTACTGCTTGTGGAAGACGACGAGCCGGTCGCGGAGTCCCTGCGGCGCGGCCTGCTGCGCTACGGCTTCGAGGTGGAGTGGGTCACCACCGGGACGGCGGGGCTCGCCGTCACCACCCCGTACGACCTGGTCCTGCTCGACCTCGGCCTCCCGGACACCGACGGGCTCGACGTCTGCCGCGCCCTGCGGAAGCGCGGCGACGTGCCGATCATCGTGATCAGCGCCCGCAGCGACGAGACCGACCGGGTCGTCGGCCTGGAGATCGGCGCCGACGACTACGTCTCCAAGCCCTTCGGGGTGCGTGAGGTCATCGCCCGGATCAGGGCCGTGATGCGCAGGGTGCGGCCGACGGAACAGCCCACCGGACCCCAGCGGTACGGTGCGCGCCTCGCCGTCGACCGCAAGGCGGCGCGCGTGTGGCTGGACGACTCCGAAGTGGCGCTCACGCCCAAGGAGTACGACCTGCTCGCGTTCCTCACGGAGGAGCCGGGCGCGCTGATGTCCCGCGAACAGATCATGGAAGCCGTCTGGGACGCCAACTGGTTCGGGCCCACCAAGACCCTCGACGTCCACGTGGCGGCGCTGCGCCGCAAGCTCGCCGGGGCCGTGACCGTGGAGGCCGTCCGCGGCGTCGGCTTCCGCCTGGTCGTGGAGCCCGTGGGCCGCCCGTGATCAGACGCCTCATCGTCAGCTACGTGGCCCTGGTCGCCGTGGCGCTCGCCGCCTTCACCGTGCCGGTCGCGTTCACGCTCACCGCCCAACTGCGCGGCGACACCGAGGAGTCCGTACGCCGCGAGGCCACCACCATGGCGCTGCTCCTCGGGGACGGCGACGCGCCCGCCCGGCAGGCCCTGGCCCGGATGGCCGGGGCGTACGCGGACGAGACGCCCGGGACCGTGGAGGTGGTGGCCGCCGACGGCCGGAGCGCGATGGCCCCGCTGCCCCTGCCGGCGCACCCGGACGACCCGGCGTTCGGCGCGGCCCTCGAACACGGCAGGACCACGGTCGACTGGGGGTCCCGGCTCGTCTGGGGACCCGAACTGATCGTCACCGTACCCGTGCACGCGCGCCGGGAAGCGGGGGAGCCGGAGCGGATCGTCGGCGCCGTCCGCATCCGGTACGCCACGGCCGGCCTGAGCGACCGGCTCTGGCGGATCTGGGGCTTCCGGGCGATCCTCGCCGTCGGCGTCCTCGCGGTCGCGGCGGGACTCGGCGCGATCGTCGCCCGGCTGCTGACCAAGCCGCTGCGCCAGCTCAACGACATGGCCAGCCGGTTCGGCGACGGCGACCTCACCGCCCGCTCGCCCGTCACCGGCCCGCAGGAGACCCAGACGCTCGCCCGCACGCTCAACCAGGGAGCCGAACGCCTCGACACCCTCGTCGCCTCCCAGCGCATCTTCGTCGCGGACGCCTCGCACCAGCTGCGGACCCCGCTGACGGCGCTGCGCCTCTCGCTCGACAACATCGCGGACGGCGTCGACGACGAGTTCGTCCGCGAGGACGTGGACCAGGCCACCGCCGAGGTCGTACGGATGAGCCGCCTGGTCAGCGGCCTTCTCGTGCTCGCCCGCGCCGAGGCCAAGGTGTCCGCGCCCGAACCGCTGTCGCTGCGCGAGCTGGTCGAGGAACGGCTGAAGGTCTGGCGGCCGGCCGCCGACGAACGCGGGGTGACCATCGTCCTCACCGGCGACACCGAGGACCTGCCCCGGGTGCTCGCCGGGCCCGGCAACCTCGACCAGGTCCTCGACAACGTGCTCTCCAACGCCCTGGAGGTCTCCCCGGACAGGGGGGCGATCACGGTACGGATGGAGGCGGGCGGCCCCGAGGAGGCGGTCCTGGAGGTCCTCGACCAGGGCCCCGGCATGTCCGCCGCCGAACAGGCCCGCGCCTTCGACCGGTTCTGGCGCGGCCAGGGACTGACCGGGCGCTCCGGCTCCGGCCTGGGGCTCGCCATCGTCAAGCAGCTCGTCACGGACGACGGCGGCGGGGTGGCCCTGCGGGACGCGCCCGGCGGCGGACTGTGCGTACGGATCGTGCTGCGGACCGTGGCCGAAGGCCCCCGATGGATCAGCCCTCGGCCGGGAGCACCGAGGAGTGGTGGTTGACGATCAGCCACCGGCCCTCGCGCTTCTCGTACACGTAGGTGTAGCGGGCGTCGACCGGCTGGGTGACACCGGTCTTCGGGTCGGTGAGGTGGAAGCGGTAGAGGCCGGCGTCGATCGCCGAGTCCGCGTCGAGGACGTTGATCTCCGTACGGATCTTCTCGCCCCTCGGCCTCTTCTGCAGGAAGTGCGTGAAGTAGTCGGCTATCCCCGCGTGGTCGGTGCGGATCCGCGGGGAGGCCGTCGGCAGCAGGACCGCGTCCTCGGCGTACAGGTCGGCGACCCGCTCCGGGTCGCCGGAGCGCAGCGCCGCGTTCCACCGGTCGAAGAGACCGGCGATCTCCCGCTCGGTGGGCTTGCCGCGCCGCTCCTTCTCGCGGGCCTCGACCGGCCGGGGGTCGTGCTCACCTGCCTGCGCCACGCCGACCCCGGCGACGAGGGTGCCGATCGCGGCCACGGCGAGACCGCCGGCGAGGACGACGCGGGTACGGGGTGTGTGCTTCATCGGAGGCTCCTGCTTCGAGTGAACGGGCCCCGAACGCCGCTGCGTTCGGGGCCTGCCACTCTCGCCGCTCGCGATCCAGCCCCCGTACAGCGGACGTCGAGCGCCCGGCCAAGACTCGGGAAAGTCAGCCCCGGCCTCGGGCCCCCGCCGTGCGCGCCACCACGAGGAGGAAGAGCCCGCACGCCGACACGATCAGCCATCCCGGCCGGGTCGCGGCGGCGAGGGAGGCCGGCCCGGCGCCCGCGACCAGGCCGCCGGCGACGGCGATGCCGACCGCCACGCCGACCTGGCGGGAGGTGGATGTGATCGCGCCCGCCACCCCGGCCCGGGACGGCGGCAGGCCGCCGACCGCGGTGTTCGTCAGGGGGGCGTTGGCGAAGCCGAAGCCGATGCCGATCAGCAGGAACGCGAGCAGGATCAGCGGGACGCCCGTGTCCCCGTCCAGGCCCACCAGGCAGAGACCGCCGGCGGCGGTGAACCCGCCCGCGAGGAGCAGCGGACGCCGGGGCCCGACCCGGCCCACCAGGACCCCGGACCAGGGCGCGCACACCGTCGCCCCGAGCGCCATGGGCAGGGTCGCGGCGCCGGACGCGAGCGGCGTCCAGCCGCGGGCCTCCTGGAGGTAGAGGGTGCTCAGGAGCAGGGTCACGTTGAGGGCGACGAAGACCGCCGTCGCGCCGAGCACGGCCGTGACGAACGGCGGCCGACGGAACAGGCCGAGGTCCATCAGCGGTTCGTCGCGCCGGAGTTCGATGCGTACGAAGGCCGCGGCGGCCGCCGCGGTGAGCACGTATCCGGAGACGGCCGCGGGCGAGGCCCAGCCGATGCGGGGGCCTTCGATGAGGAGACCGACCGTCAGGCAGAGGACCACGGTGAGGAGTATCTGCCCCGGCAGGTCGAGGCGGCGGGCGCGCTCCCCGCGGGACTCCGGCACGAACAGGGCGACCAGGACGAGGGCGAGGACGACCACCGGAGCGTTGATCCAGAACACCGAACGCCAGCCGAACGCGGCGATGAGCGCCCCGCCGGTGACCGGGCCCGCCGCCATGCTCAGTCCGAACACCGAGGCCCACACGCCGATGGCGCGGGCCCGCTCACGGGGGTCGGGCATCGCGTTCACCACGATCGCCAGGGCCACCGGACTCAGCATCGAGGCCCCGATCCCCTGGACGGCCCGCGCGGCGACGAGCACGCCGAGGGACGGGGCGAGGGCGCACACGAGGGAGGCCAGGCCGAAGACGAGCAGCCCGGTCCGGAAGACCCTGCGCCGCCCGAGGCGGTCGGCGAGTGCCCCGGAGACGATGAGCAGACTCGCCATGACCACGGTGTAGGCGTCGACGACCCACTCCAGGCCACGGGTGCCCACGTCCAGGCCGCGGCCGATCTCCGGCAGCCCCACATTGACGATGGTGGCGTCGACCCCCACCAGGAACATGCTGAGCGCGCAGACGGCGAGCACCGTCCAGCGGCGGCGCGCGCTCAGCGGGGCGGGTGGCGGAGCGGGCTGGGTGGTGGTGAGCACGTGAGTTCCCCCTTCGACGAGACCGGACGTCGCCCAGACTCGGACCGGGGGAGGGAAGTGGCAAAGAATTTTGCGAAGACCGCAAAAAGGTGCGCTCAGCGGTGGTCGTTCAGGTGGTGGTCGCTCAGGTGGTGGCGAAGAGATCTCCGGGGGCGTCGTCGAGGACGAACCCGTTGTCGAAGCGGACGCGGACCGTCAGACGCAGCTTCCGTTCCTGGTACGCGGTCCACGCCGGTTCCAGGGATTCGACCTGCTCCTCCAGTTGCCCCCTGCTGCCCGGGGGCATCTGGTGGCCGAAGTCGTCCAGGAGGGACTTGAGGCGCTCGTACTCGCGGACCTCCTGGCTCTGCGGCCGGTCCGCGTCCACCCGCTCGACCGTGCCCTCGGCACCCGCGGCCAGGGCCAGGAAACCGGCTCCCGCCCCGGGGTCGGACCCGTCCGCCGGGACCACCTGCCCGGCCAGTCGCAGATCCACCGTCAGGCGCACGCGCCGGCCCTCGTCGAGCGTCATCGGTCCTTCGTCTCCATGGTGTCGGGGCTGCCATTATCCGGGGCCTGGGCCGTCCCGGTTACGCGCGTGGCCCCGTACGGGTGGACTCGCCGCCCCCGCGGGGGAGGGGCGGGGCTCCGTCCCGGCCTCCGGTGGTGATGTGGCCGTCCCGCAGTTCTCGTGACCCCGGAAGAGGCGCCCCCCACATGCGACGTATCCCCACCCGACGGCTGTTCGCCGCGACGCTGCTCGTGGCGTCGGTGCTGGCCCCGATGACGGCGACGCCCGCCGGTGCCGTCCACGCCGCGACCGCGGCCGCCGTCGGCGCCCCGTGGCACGGCGAGGACGACTGCCCGCCGGACGGACTCGGCCCCGAACTCACCGCCCGGCTCGACAAGGCCATCGAGGACGTCCGCAAGCAGGCCGGCATCCCCGGGGTCGCCGTCGGCCTCTGGATGCCGGGCCGGGGCAGCTACGTCCGCGCGACCGGCGTCGCGAACAAGGTCACCGGCGAGCCGATGACCACCGAGGGCTACATCCGCATCGGCAGCGAGACCAAGACCTTCACGGTCACCGCGCTCCTCAAGCTCGTCGACGACCACCGGATCCGCCTCGACACCCCCATCGCCCGGTACGTCCACGGCGTGCCGAACGGCCACCGGATCACCCTGCGCCACCTCGCCGAGATGCGCAGCGGCCTCTTCCCGTACACCTCGGACCCCGGCTTCATCCACGACCTGCTCAGCGATCCGGAGCGGTACTTCAGCCCCGAGGAGGCGCTCGCGTACGGCTTCAAGCACAAGAACACCTTCGAGCCGGGGGCGAAGTTCGAGTACTCGAACTCGAACCTCGTGCTGCTCGGCCTCGTGGTCGAGAAGGTCAGCGGCCAGCCCCTGGAGAGGTTCCTCCGCAACCGGGTCCTCCGGCCGGCCCACCTGCACCACACGCTCCTCCCGACCGGGCCCGAGTTCCCCGAGCCGCACCCCCGCGGCTACACGAACCAGACGCTCGACGGCGCGACCGTGGACAGCACGGACTGGAACCCCAGCTGGGCCTGGGCGGCCGGGGCGATGATCTCCGACCAGCACGACCTGCGGCGCTGGGCGAAGATCCTCGCCACCGGGGAGCTGCTGAGCCCCGAGACGCAGACGCAGCGCCTCAGGACGCTGCCCACGGGCTTCCCCGGCCTCAGCTACGGCCTCGGCATCTTCGACGCCAACGGCTGGATCGGGCACAACGGGTCGATTCCGGGGTACGAGACGGTGACGGTGTACCTGCCGGAGCGGGACGCCACGCTGGTCGTCATGATCAACACGGACAGCCTCAGCGGGGGCCAGGAACCCTCCACGCTCCTGGCCCGGGCGATCACGTCGATCGTGACCCCGGACCACGTCTACGCGGGCGGCATCCAACCGCGCTAGCCCGCCGCCCCCGTTGTGGGCAATCGTTCCGCTGGGGCGGAACGGGTGGGCACAACGGACGGCGCGCCCAGCGGCTGTCTCTTATACAC
>NZ_JBSHDU010000107.1:0-25049 GCF_053616475.1 Streptomyces sp. NPDC055815
ACGATTGCCCACAACGGCGGGGCGAAGGCCCACAACGTGGGCGGGGCGCCGTGGAACGCGGTCAAAAGGGGGCTGAAGGGGTGCGGATTACATAACGTTCTGGGCCCCGAGCGGGCGTACCCGGTCGATTACAGTGCTCCGCAGACCGGTCTACGGGGGAGGGCACATCGTGGCCACGACAGCCGCGGCCGTGTGGGGCCGCGCCGAACAGCAGGACTTCCGGGCCCGCGTGCGGGGCTGTCTGCTCGGTGGGGCCCTCGGGGACGCCCTCGGGGCGCCGGCCGCCGACCACACGCTCGCGCAGCTGCGTGAGGCCCACGGACCTGACGGACTCACCGACCCGGTCCCCGCGTTCGGCCGGCGCGGTGCCGTCACGGCCGCCACGCAGATGGCCCTGTTCACCGTCGACGGCCTCATCCGCGCCCAGGTCCGCCGCGACACCGGCGCCTGGCATCCGCCCACCGACGTCCACCGGGCGCATCTGCGCTGGGCCGCCACCCAGCGCGACTGGGGTCCCGACGAGCGCCGCAAGGACAACGGCTGGCTGGCCCGCGAGGAGTGGCTGTACGCCCGCCGCAATCCGCCCCGCGCCTGCCTCACCGGCCTCGGGGACGACGTTCTCGGCACCCTCGACCGGCCGAAGAACCCCGACGCCGGCGATTCCGGCGCCCTCGTCCGCTCGGCCCCCTTCGGGCTGCTCGTCGGCTGGGAGCCGCAGCTCGTCTGCCAGCTGGCCGTGGAGTGCGCGGCGCAGACGCACGGCGCCCCCGCCGCCGGGCTCGCGGCGGGCGGCTTCGCGGTCATCGTGCACGGCCTGGCGCGCGGCGGTTCCGTCGAGGCGGCGGTGGCCCGTGCCCTGGAGCAGCTCGCGGCCCGCCCCGGCCACGAGCCGGTGATCGAGGCGCTGGTCCGGGCCCTCGGAGCCGTACGGGAGGGGGCGCCGGACGCGGACCGGGTGACGGCTCTCGGGGCCGGCGAGGACCGGGCCGAGGGGCAGCTGGCGGCGGCCGTCTACTGCGCCCTGGTCGGTGAGGACGTCCGGCACGGGCTGCGGCTGGCGGTGAACCACGACGGTCCTTCGGCGGTGACGGCCGCGCTCACCGGCGCGCTGCTGGGCGCCCTGCACGGCGAGACGGCCCTCCCGCCGGCCTGGCTGGCCGACCTGGAGGGCCGTGCGACGGTCCTGGAGCTCGCGGACGACTTCGCGATGGAGATGACGCAGGGCGCCGCCCTGCACAGTGCCGCGGAGTCCGCCCCGGGCTGGCTGGCGCGCTACCCGAGGGGCTGATCCGTCCGCGCCCCCGCCTGGGCGGGGACCGGCCCCCCGTCCGACCCCAGCCGGTCGAGCAGCGCGTCCCGCTCCGGGGTGTCCTCCGGCTTCACGTACCGATGAGGACGTACAGGACGAGCGAGGTCCGCCGGCGTGAAGATGTCGGGGGCGGTGTCCACGCGCCTGAGCGGCCGGACGGCACACCTGCGGAGGTGCTGGAATGAGCAGGCGGGTCAGCGCATCAGCTCCCCCGCGTTGACGAGCAGCGACTGCCCGGTGATCGCCCGCGCCCGGTCCGAGGCCAGGAAGGCCGCGGCCTCCGCCACGTCCCCGTCCGTCGCGAGCTCCGGCAGTGCCATCCGCTCGGTGAGCCGGGCGAGCACGTCCGCCTCCGGAACGCCCTCGGTGTGCGCGGTGAACTGCACGTACGCCTGGACCGGCGGCCCCCACATCCACCCCGGCAGCACGGTGTTGACCCGGATCCGGTGCGGCCCCAGTTCGTGCGCGAGCGAGTACATCGCCGAGGTCAGCGCCCCCTTCGAGGCCGCGTACGCCGCCTGCCGCACCTGCGAGGGCGCGGCGATCGCCGACTGCGTCCCGATCAGGACGACGGAACCGCCCCGCTCCTTCAGTCCCGGCAGGCAGGCCCGGGTCATCCGCAGCGTGCCGAGCAGGTTGACGTCCAGGACCCCCTGCCAGGTCGCGAAGTCCGCGTCCTCCAGGCCCCCGAAGTAGGAGTCCCAGGCGGCGACGTGGACCACCGCGTCGATGCCGCCGAAGCGCTCGACGGCGAGCGCGGCGAGCGCCTCGCACTGCTCCTCGTCGGTGATGTCCGTGACCCGGTACGCCGTACGGCGCCCCTCCGGGTCGATCTCCGCCGCGGACTTGGCGAGGTTGGCCTCGGTGCGGGCGCCGAGGACGGCGTTGCCCCCGTCCCGTACCACCGTCTCCGCGATCCGGTGCCCGAGCCCGGCACCGACCCCCGACACGACGACCGTCTTTCCCTGGAGCAGCATCCCGAGCCTCCTCGACCCTGGCCATCTATCTGACGGCCCGTCAGAGTAGAAGCCCGTCGACGACAAGGGAAGACATCGGAAGGGGTACGGAAGTGAGCGAGGAGACCCACAGCGAGACGTACGCGGAGCTGGCCGCCGTCGGCCCGTACGGCGTGCGCCCCGGCCACGCGCTGATCACCATGGTGGAACCGCACCCGGGCCACGAGTACGCGTACAACCGCTGGTACGAGGACGACCACTACTACGCCGGCGCCATGGCCATGCCCTGGATGTACGCCGGCCGCCGCTGGGTCGCCACCCGCGAACTCCAGGAGCTGCGCTACCCGGAGAAGTCCGCGGTCGCCCAGCCGGTGACGGCCGGCTGCTACATCTCCACGTACTGGATCACCGACGGCCGCTACGCCGACCACATGAAGTGGACGGTCGGGATCAACAAGCGGCTGAACCGCGACGCCCGGGTCCACCAGGCCAGGACCCACGTCTTCACGTCCTTCCAGGACCACGAGGCCACCGTCTACCGCGACGGCGCCGCAGGACCCCGGGACTTCCACGCCCTGGACCACCCGTACCGCGGACTCGTCGTCCAGGTCATCGACGCCGAGGACGCGGGGAAGCGGGCCGAGGTCCTGGAGTGGCTGCGCTCCCGTGAGCTGCCGCGCCGGCTCGCGGGCTCCCCGGCGGCGATGGTGACCGTCTTCCGGCCGACCCCGCTGCCCGGAGACCGGATGACCTATGTGAAGCAGGTCGAGGGGGTCGACACCCGGCTCACCCTGCTCTGGTTCCTGGAGGCGGATCCGCGGGAGTGCTGGGAGCAGCACTTCACCGGGCTCGACGCGGGCGGCCTCGGCCGCGTGGAACTCGTGGCACCGTTCATCCCGACGGTGCCGGGGACGGACAGGTACGTGGACGAACTGCGCTGAACCGCGCGGGAAAAGAGCCGAGCCCCCTCGGCCAGGACGGCGGACCGGTCGAGAGGGCTCATACGTACTGCTGGCGGCGGCGTGCGCGCACCGGGGCTCAGAGGGCCCCGTTGCTCACCTCGCCGACGAAGGCGTTCCACGTGCCCGGTCCGAAAGAGAGGGACGGGCCCTCGGGGGCCTTGGAGTCCCGCACCGCGATCGCGGTCATGACGGGGGACTTCACTTCGACGCAGGCGCCGTTCCCGCCCGAGTACGAGGACTTCGTCCAGGTGTCCGTACCGCCCTGGATAATCGCCATGCTGCTCACTCCGGTTCTGCCGAGTAGGGTGTCTCGCCAACGTTCTTGATGGCGTGATCGACGCTACTCGCCGGCCCCGTCCGGCGGGACCGGCGTTCACACGTCCGAGTGGCATATTCCAACTGCGCTTCCGTGGGAGCGATCACCCGGTGTACGGTGCCTGCCCCGCCCCCGGACGATCACCCCTGGGCATGCTTCTTCGCCATTTTCGAGATGAACTCCCGCGTCTGGTCGACGTTCAGCGCCTGCGCCCTGAGGTGCTCGTACATGACGGAGTACTTGCCGACGTCCTGCGCCTTCTCCAGGTACAGATCGCTCGTCACACCCTCGATGTACACGACGCTGGAGTCCGAGGTGTCCGGGAACTCCAGGATCGAGTACTGCCCGCTGATCCCCGGATGCGCGCCCATCTCGAACGGGATCACCTGCACGGTGACGTGCGGCAGGTGCGACTGCTCGATCAGGTGCTCCAGCTGGTCGACCATCAGCTGCCGGCTGCCCACGATCCGGTGCAGCGCGCCCTCGTCGATCACGGCCCACAGCCGCAGCGGACGCTCCTCGTCGCGGATCCGCTCCTGGCGGCGGGTCCGCACCGTGACCCGCTTCTCGATGTCCGCCGCCGTCGACTCCGGCATCGCCCCGGAGATCACGGCCTCCGCGTACGCCGGGGTCTGCAGCAGTCCCGGGATGATCTGCGACTCGTACATCCGCAGGCTCTCCGCGTCCGTCTCCAGACCGATGTACACGCTGTACGGGATGTCGCCGAAGGCGTGCCACCAGCCCTGCTGGCGCGAGTCCTTGGCCATCTGCATGAGGGAGTCGACCATGCGCTCGTCCTCGACCTCGTACACCCCGCACAGGTCCCGGACGTCACGCTGGCTGATGGAGCGACGGCCGTTCTCCAGCCGGCTGATCTTGGACTGGGAGACGAGGAGACGCTCGGCGACCTGCTCGGCCGTCATGTTCTTCGCCTCGCGGAGCTTGCGCAGCTCCTGGCCCAATCGGCGTCGCCTGACGGTGGGGTTGACGTTGGACGCCACGGAAACTGCACCTCCGGCTGTCTGCTGCGTAGCTGTGAGTACCTACCGCTTGGCAGACTGCCACCAATGGCCGGGTGTGCGCTGGGAAACCCGGACAACGGGAAAGCGGGGCAGCGCACATGTGCGGGACGGCCGTCCAGACCGCCCCGCACATCTGTGCGGCTCCCGGTGGTTCTCGGTGCTCGGCACTGCGAAGTGCCGTGTACGTGCCGTGGTTCAGTGCGCGGCTGCGCGGGCCATGCTGCCGCGAGGCTGCGCCGGGACGCCCGCGGCGCTCCGGCGCGGCTGCGCCGCCGCACCGTTCTGGACGTCCATCACGGCGTGTGCCACGAGTCCGCCCATGGGGTCGTGCCGGATCAGATCGCGCAGCCGGGACCGCGACGACCGTCCTTCGTTGCCGGGGTACAGGTGCTTCCCGAGACCGACCGCATGGGCCAGCGCGGCAAGCGCCGCGGTCCGCGGGTCCGGCGGTACGCCGGTGCGGATCGCACTGTCCAGTCGGGCACGGATCTCCCGACTGATCGCTGTGTCCGTCGCCTGGTAGCGAGTCGTCGGCAACACCCCGCACATCTGGCCCTCCACGGCATGCACCATGCCGCATCGCTCCAGATGCGAGAGATACGTCTGACGGAGCCCCAGCCGGGGCCCGCCGATCCAGTGGACGGCCCGAACCGGGCTGCCACGCCTGCGCAGCAGCTCCAGTGCGGAGTCCAGTGTCGGATCTCCGGTCGGCCGTGGCATCACCACGGCGATACGATCCCCGTCAGGGGCTATCCGGCCTGCCAGAGCCAGCTCCACTAGCTGTGCTCCGGCCAGACCGAGGTCGAGCGACTGCGGCTGCGCTGTGGTACCCGTGGTCGGGTCCAGAGCGAGCAGCAAGAGCTCTTCCGGAATAGTTCTGCGGCTCCTGCCCATCCATGCCTCCCCGCGTGGATGAATGACAGGGTGACCCCTCTCACATTCATCTGTCGAGAGTGCCTGGGTGGTTCATCCGGGAACCAGTAGGTATGTCGTTCTCGTCTAGCACGGGAGCCAAGGGGTTCACACAGGACACTGGTAGACGGTTCGGACGTACGTATGACGCATGGAGGAGGCACGGTGGCGGGCGAGTCCCCCGACAAGGCGGAGCAGCAGGGGTCGTCGCAGGAGACGGCGGCCTCGGGCGGCGGCGGCCGGGATCCTCGGCTTTCCGTGCTCCGTGAGTCAGAGTCCTCGCCGTCCTCGGCGGTTCAGGTCGACCAGCCGACGGCAGTGTTCAAGACCCTGGCACCGCGCACGCCGGAGGACGACGAGCGGACGGCGGAGCCGGAGCCGGAGTCGGAGTCCAAGGCTGGGCCTGCGGCTGACTCCGAGCCGGAGGGCGACCGCCTGAAGGCCGCTGTGGCGGCCTGGGTCGCGACGGCGGAGGAGCCGGAGGCCGAGGACGCGGAGGCCGAGGAGGAGCCGGAGCCGGAGGACGAGGCCGAGGCCGACGACTCCGAGGCCGACGACTCCGAGGCCGACGACTCCGAGGCCGACGACTCCGAGGGCGAGGACGAGGCGCAGGACGACGAGACCGAGGACGGGCCCGAGGAGGCGGACGAGGAGTCCGACGACGAGACGGACGAGGAGCCCGTAGAGGCGTCTGTCGAGGCGTCTGTCGAGGCGTCCGCCGAGGACACGGCGTCCGCCGACGACAAGGCGCCCTCCGCGTCCTGGTTCGCCGCGCGGAAGCCCTCCGCGGACGAGAAGCCGGCCGCCGACGGGAAGCCGGCCACGGACGACAAGCCGGCGGCCGACGACAAGCCGGCAGCCGACGAGAAGCCGACGGCCGACGACGAGCAGGCGGACCCCCAGGCCTCCTCCGATCCCTCCGAGGACGAGAAGCCGGTCGACCAGCCGACGACCATGTTCAAGATGGTCCGTCCGCCGGTCGTGGACCAGCCGACGACCGCCCTGAAGCTGCCGTCCTCCCTGACCGCGGACTCCGACAGCGAGCGCACCAGCGTCTTCCGAGCGCTGCGTCCCGACATCCCGGCCGAGCAGAAGGCCCAGAAGGCCGCGCAGGAGGCCGCCAAGGCCTCCGCGGCCCCGGCGCCCGCCCCCGAGGCCCCGGGCGCGCCCAAGGCGCCCGCGCGCAAGGAGGCGGCCGCGCCCGCCCCCGTACCGACGCCGGCGGCGCTCGCCGAGCCGGAGCGGACCCGGCAGCAGCCGCTGCCGCCGCTGCCCCCGCTCGACCTGCTCGCGGAGCTGACGAACACGCCGCCCCCGCCGCCGAGCCCGCTGCGGACGACGATGCGCCGGCTGCGGATCTGGACGCCGCTGGTCCTGCTCCTCCTGATCGTCTTTGCGATCGTGCAGATGGTCCGCCCGCTGCCGCCGCCCGCGCTGACGCTGTCGGCCGCGCCGTCGTTCACGTTCGAGGGCGGCGAGCTGAAGATGCCGTGGCCCGGTGAGGGACAGGGCGCCGTCGAGGTCGAGGGCGTCGGTTCCATGGGGACGTACGGGGCGCAGAAGCCGGCCCCGATCGCGTCCGTGACGAAGACGATGACCGCGTACGTGATCCTGCGCGACCACCCGATCTCGAACAAGGGGAAGCAGCAGGGTCCCGAGATCACGATCGACAAGAAGGCCGCCGACCAGGCGAAGCACGACTCGGAGTCGACGGCGCCGGTCCAGGAGGGCCAGACCTACTCGGAGAGGGAGCTCCTGGAGCTCCTGATGATCCCCTCCGCGAACAACGTGGCCCGGCTGCTCGCGCGCTGGGACGCCGGTTCGGAGGCCGCGTTCGTCGAGAAGATGAACGCCGCCGCGAAGGACCTGGGCATGACCCAGTCGACGTACACGGACCCGTCCGGTCTGCTCGACAGCACCATGTCGACCCCGCAGGACCAGCTGAAGCTGGCGAAGGCGGTCATGCAGTACGACGTGTTCCGGGAGATCGTGAACATGCCGAACGTGACGGTCGACGGCATTCCCGGCCGGATCGAGAACAACAACAACATCCTGCTCCACGAGGGCGTGAGCGGCATCAAGACCGGCTCCTCCACCCCCGCCGGCGGCAACCTGCTGTGGGCGGCGAACACCGTGGTCGACGGCAAGAACCGTCGCATCCTCGGCATCGTCATGGGGGCGAAGGACGCCAAGCGGCTCATCGACAAGCTGCAGCTGGCCATCGACAACAGCCTCAAGCTGATCCAGCAGGCCCAGAAGGACGTCACCTCGGCGGCCGTGGTCAAGAAGGGCCAGGTCCTCGGCTACGTGGACGACGGCCTCGGCGGCCGGACCCCGGTGATCGCCACCAAGGAGCTCAAGGCGGTCGGCTGGCCGGGCCTCAAGGTGCGGCTGGAGCTGACCGACGGCGGCAAGGCCCTTCCGCACTCCGGCAAGGCGGGCGACATCATCGGCCAGGTGTCGATCGGTACGGGCGCCGGCAAGGTCAGCTCGCCGGTGGCCCTGGAGAGGGACCTGGTGGAGCCGGGCTTCGACAAGAAGCTCACCCGAGTGGGCTGACGGCCAGGGCGGATGGCCCGGGCTGCGGCCCAGGCCGGCGGCCCAGGCCTCTCGGCCCGGCTGCCGCCCGGCCGAGAGGCCACCCGCAACAGCCGGGCACCCCGGTTCTCCGTGGTGCCCGGCTGTTAGCGTTTCCGGGGGACGAGAAGCACGCGTGACCACGCGAGAAGCGAGACGGCAGCACGGGAAAGGGCCGCAGTGACCACCGCCGAGCCGACACGCGCCGACCGCGCGGAGTCCGACCCCGACGTCTACCGTGAGGGCCATGACGCTCGTGATCCCCGGGACACCGCCCGCGACTCGCACGGCGATACCGGACCCGCTTCGGCCTGCGACTCGCACGGCGATACCGGACCCACTTCGGCCCGCGACTCGCACGCCGATACCGGACCCACTTCGCTCTCGCGAATAGTGCTCCCGACCCAGCGGCCCGCCCCGACCACCGCGCTCGCGCCGCCCCCGGCACCCCCCGTCGCCGCCCCGCGGCGCAAGCGCCGCTACACGGTCATGGCGGCCACCGGGCTAGCCGCCCTCACGCACATCCTGTGGTTCTTCCTCTTCGCGAACAGCGGCGGGGACCTGGCCGCGCAGGACGCGTGGGCCGAGTTCGTCGGACGGCACCCGGACTCCGCGTACAACCTGGCCTGGTACGGCGGGATGCACCCCGTCTCGTACAGCGTGGTCTCGCCCTACCTGATGTCGGTGCTCGGCGTCCGCAGCACGATGATGGTCGCCGGGACACTGTCGGCCGCGCTGACCGCGCTGATCCTGGTGCGGGTGCGGGCGGTCCGCAATCCGATGGTGTGCTCGATCGCCGCCGTCTTCGCGTTCCTGTGCAACGCGCTCTCGGGCCGGGTGACCTTCGGCCTCGGCATGATGTTCGCGCTCGGCGCGGTCGCCGCCGTCTTCTGCTGGCCGCACCGCTGGCGCTACAAACGCTGGGCGAAGGCGGCGGTCGCCGCCCCGCTGGCCGGCCTGGCGACGGCGTGCAGCCCGGTCGCGGGCCTGTTCCTGGGTGTCGCGGCGGCGGCGCTGTTCCTGAACAAACGGCGCCCGGGCGCCTACGCCCTGGGCCTGGCCCCGGTAGCGGTGGTCGCAGTCTCCTCCTGGCTGTTCCCCTTCTCGGGCACGCAGCCGATGGCCTTCGGCTCGACGGCACTGCCGCTGCTCTTCGGAATACTGACCTTCGTCCTGGTCCCGAAGGACTGGCGCACGGTCCGCACGGCAGCGGCCGTCTACTCCCTCGGCACGCTCCTCACCTGGCTGATCGACTCACAGATCGGCTCGAACATCTCCCGCCTGCCGATGCTCTTCGCGGGCGTCGTGCTGCTCGCGGCACTGCCGTACACGGCGCCGCGCTCCCGCCGCTGGTACGCGCTGCTGCTCGCCGTCGCGGGACTGAACTTCTGGATCGGCTTCAAGGGCGTCGACGACGTCATCCGCACCGCCCCGGACGCCTCCTGGGCCCGCGAGCTGGCGCCCCTGGTGAACCAGCTCCAGGTACGGGACGCGGGCAAGGCGCGCGTCGAGGTCGTACCGGCCTCCAGCCACCGCGAGTCCTCGGCGCTGAGCCCGTACATCAACCTGGCGCGCGGCTGGAACCGGCAGGCGGACATGGAGCGCAACCCGCTCTTCTACGACGACACGCTGAACGCCTCGAACTACCAGGACTGGCTCGACCGCTGGGCCGTCCACTACGTGGTCCTGCCCACGGGCGCCCCCGACTCGGGCGCCGCGCAGGAGGCGGAGCTGGTCCGCGAGGGCCTGCCGTACCTGAACCAGGTCTGGTCCGACGAGAACTGGCGGCTGTACGAGGTGCAGAACCCGACGCCCCTCGCCGACCCGCCGGCCCAGGTGCAGAGCGCGGAGGAGAACGAGGTCGTGATCCGGGTCGACCGCCCGGGCCGGGTCCTGATCCGCGTCCCGTACTCGCCGTGGCTGGCGCTCGTCGACGAGCACGGCGGCAAGATCGAACCGCCCCAGGAGACCGAGGCCTCGAAACTGGCCCGCGAGCAGTCGGAGACCGAACTCCCGAAGGTCTTCGCCAACGAGAAGGGCTGCCTCTACAAGGCGGAGGCGGACCTCGAGGGCGACGAATGGACGGAACTCGTCGCCCCGAAGGCAGGCGTGTACCGCCTGGCGGCCCCGTACAAGCTGTCGCGAGGCACGGCCTGCCCGGAGGAACTGCGCCACTAGGCCAGATCGGTCAGCTCGTCCGCGTACACCTGGGACAAGGGCTGCGGCCCCACGTACTGCTGACAGTTACAGACACCGGCCTCGTACCGAACCGGCTTCTTGCTCTCGTCCCAGGCCGTGGGCACCTCGACCCGCTCGTGGCACCGGCCCTGCTTGTCGTGCTTGGCGAGATGATGCGTGCACCCGCACACGGGCTCGGGCGTCTTGTGCGCGGCCTCAAGAGCGAGCCGCTCCTGCTTCGTGGCCTCGAGCAACTCCATCTTCCGCTCGTGCCGATGGCGCAGCGCGGTACGAACGTTGTCAGCGACCCAGGCGAAGCCACCGGTCCAGAACAGAATGAGAACCCACCAGAACCAGTCCACCGTTTCCCCCTGCCTTCCCCCGTAGATGAAGGCCAGGATAAAACGGGCGGGGCGCCTCGGAGAGGGTGTGGTACGGGCGCAAGCAGTGGGGAACTCCCGGTGAACCACCGCCCGATCGCCCGTCGTTGCAGCACCGGGATCGCAGCCAGGACGGACCATACCCGCGCATCCATCACGGCTGCCACATCGGTGCGTCCTTCTCCCCCTGCGGCCGGCTGACGGGGATCTCGCAGAGGGCGGCGAGCACGACGACGTCGGCGGTCTCGCTGAGCGCAGGTCCGGGTGTCCAGACGACACGCTCCTCCGCCACGGCGATACGGGAACCGACGCGGAGCGACCACACCGGCCCCCGCCGCATCGCGGCAGCAGCTGCTCCCCGCCCGCCCCTTCCCGGTGGCGCGGTCGCCTCACGCTCCCGTCATCAGTGACGGCGGGGGCACGGCGACCGCCCCACTTAGGCCCTGCAGTTGGCCACCCATGCGCAAGAGGCCACCCCTCCCTCGCCGCTAGCCGTCCTTTGGTCGCCCGTCTTGGCCGCAGTCGGCAGCGCTCGTGGCCACGCATGCCATGTGACGGTTGCCGTGCTTGAAGGCTTGCTTTGGCTGCCCATCAACTCAAGCTGTCAGGGGGCGTACGGACGGCGGCCGGCGGGCTGGGGGCAGGGCGCAGACAGGAGCGCAGGGTCCGGGCGGCGGGACGCGCGGGCCGCGCTGTGCGCGGCGGCGGGTGCCTTGACGAGGTGGAGAAATCTGTAACAGCTTCCTACGGCGCAGCGTTTTGGGGCCGGTTCGGTCGATCATGTGACAGTTCGTGTGCGTGATTCAACTGACCCCACGGCAGTGGATCCTCATGCAGCGATGGCTGTGGAGAAGTGGGCAACCGGGGTGCTGTGGGGGTGCGTCGTGCCGTGTGGCGGCAGGCTGAGTAGTCAGGGGGCGGTAGCAATGCGAAGAGCGCTGATCCAGCTGGTGACGGGATGCGTGGCCGTGCTGTCGGCAACATCCTGTGCGATTTCGGATGGCCCAGCGGGCTCGCCGTCGCCCACGGGCAACCACAAAGGCGCGCCTGCGACGGTGCTTCCCCATCCCTCCGCTGTCGAGTCGTCGAGCACCGAGGAAGCGGTCGCCTGGGCGACCGGCCAGATACAGGCTGCCGCTTCCGGTGCCAACTCTCCGGCAGGGCCTGGGGTGCTGGTCGCCGCCGAATCGAACAAGGGCGCCCTCTTCGTCTGGGAGACGGCGGATGCCCGGGTGTGTCACGGTGTCGCGTTCAAGCCGGGGATGACGACCGTGGCTTGTACTTCCCACCCCAACGTGCCGCCGGTGGGGGAAAAGCCGCGGCTCGTGCCGCTGGTTCGCATGATGGCGACAGGGTGGAACATCGTCTTCGGCGCGGAGCACGAGACGGTGGAGTCCGTCACCTGCAACGGTAGAGCGCTTCAGGTGCGGGACGTGGGAGTCATGGCGAAGGGACGCCGCACGGTCCATGCCATCGAGTTCCCCGACATCACGGTGGGCAAGGTGAGCGTGCAAGTGAGGAGGGGATCACGGGTGGTCACGGAGTACCTCGAATTGGTAAATCCAAAGTGGGCGGGTGCCCAGGACTTGGCAAGCTGCGACCCTGCCAAGCGCCAGGACCCCTAGCTGGTGCCTGCGAGAAAGCGGAGATCATCCGGGGGTCGCTCTGATCTACCAGCACGTGGCGAGCGACCGTGATCAGCACATCGCGGGCGCAAGGAAGGGCCTTCTGGCACGTAGGTGGCACGGTCGTGATCACGAGAAAGGGCCAGCTTCGGGGGATGTTCCCCTGAGCTGGCCCTTCTTCTTGTGCCCCCGGCAGGATTCGAACCTGCGACACCCGCTTTAGGAGAGCGGTGCTCTATCCCCTGAGCTACGAAGGCAGGGGTTCGCCGAAACCGTGCACCGGAGACCCCAGTGGGGAATGCCGGGCGAAGTGAGGCAAACGCCCTGGTCAGGCTCGCCTCGGGGTGATGCCGGGTGGTGTCCGGAGGGACACTTTCCCGGGCAGGTGCCCAGAAGGTCGACTGACCGCTGACAGCCTAGCGGATGGGGATTACTGAGGTCGCCCCCATTGCTACCAAGCGCCGCCGTGCGTTGGTGGCGTGCCTTCTGACCTGGGAATTTCAGGCGAAGGGCGTGGCTGAGGGCGTCTCTGCGATCCGGGTGTGAGCCGTGCGCGGCCGAGGTACGAGAACGGCGGCCCGAGCACGGAGCCCGGGCCGCGGCGGTCTCTGGCCCTCGTCCCCTGACGTGCACCCGTCCGTCGAGCGATCCTCAAGCCCTCGCTCAGGTAGCTCGGAGGGCGCCGGCGGTGCTGCCCGGTCCTGTGGAGCTCAGAAGAAGTTCACGGGGCGGAACCATGCGTAGTCGTTGGTCAGATTGGTGGCGACCCGGGGCTTGAAGGGTGTGCGGTAGTCGCCGGTTCCCGCGTAGGAGTACGTGCTGCCTGCTGCGTCCAAGGCGAGCAGGTCAGCCCGGCCGTCGCCGTTGCCGTCGCCGATGCCGACCAGGTGCGGATACGCGTTCCAGCCGCTGCCGACCCTCACCCGGGGAGCGAAGGTGTCGTCGCCCTTGGCGAGGTACAGCCACAGCACACCGTCCTTGTCGCGTGCGACGAGGTCTCCGGCCGCGCCTCCGGCGATGTCGCCGGTGGCGGTCAGCTGGTTGTAGATGCCCCAGCCGGTGCCGATCTGCTTGCGGGGCTTGAAGGGCGCGCTGGCGTTCCCCGTGGCTGTGTAGAGCCACAGGCCGCCCGTCTTGTCAGTGGCGACGAGGTCGGCGCGGCCGTCGCCGGTCAGGTCGGAGCCGCCGGCCAGCTGGTGGTAGATCTGCCAGCCGCCGCCGAGCTTCACCCGGCCCAGGAAGGGCGTGTCGCCCTTGCCCGTGCCCTGGTACAGCCAGAGGACACCGCTCTTGTCCCGGGCGACCACGTCACCCACGCGGGTGCCGGCGACGTCCCCGACCGATTCGGCGCGGTCGTAGATGTTCCAATGGCTTCCGACCTGGGTGGGATAGTCCAGCGCAGGTCGGATTCCGTCACCGGACGGTGTCCTGTTGGTGTCGACACGCCGAAGAGTGCCGTAGTCGTTGAACAGCAGGACGTCGGGGGTTCCGTTGTCGTTGTAGTCGTGCGGGGCGGTGGCCCGGTTCACCGTGAACCGGCCTGAGACCTTCACGTCCGGTCCGATGCTGTCGTCCGGTCGCGCGGTGATCTCCCAGGTGTAGGAACCGTTGTACGCGGCCCGCGTCGGGCTGACCGGGTTCGAGCCGTCCCAGCGCCAGCCGATCCGCTGCCCGTCCCGGTAGCCCTCACCCGGGGAGGCCGGATCCGTGGACCAGATCTTCCGCGACGAGCGCTCGCCCGTGCGCTCGTGGACGAGTGTCAGCCAGACGTCGGTGTCGGTCCGGGAGAAGTCCCAGCCCAGGTCGACGCCCTGACCGATGCGGTCGAAGGTGATCGTGCCCGGGACACTCGTACCGAGGTGCTTCACGGCGGTGGTCTGCCCCGTCGACGCGACGAGCTCGGCGACCGGCTTGCCGCTCTCATCGAGCGACACCCGGTAGAGGCCCTCGTTCCGGTCGAGCGTGCCGCCCCGGACGAGCAGGGAACCGTCCGGGGTGGTCACGGCGGAGGAGTAGTGGGTGAGGACCTCGACGGTTTCACCCGTCTCCGGATGACGGGCCAGCAGAGGCCGCCCGGGCGGATACGGCCCTCGCTCATCGATGGCGATGCGGTACCCGGAGAGAACCCAGCCGCCGAGCAGCTGGATACTCTCCGGATTGAAGCCGGGTCCCTCGACGTACCGCACGTCGGCGGAGCCCCTGCGGGCGACGGCGATCCGGCCCTCACCGCGAGCGTTCAGCTCCTGCCAGGCGACATGCGTCGCGGATACGGCCCCCGGCCACCAGCCCCGCGTGTCCTGACGGACCTCCACCGCGGCGCCTGTGGCGAGGTCGACGACGGCCATGTCCAAGAATTCGCCCGAGGGTATGTAGCAGTTGAAGACGGCGAGACCCGGTGCGTGGGCGTCCGCGAACCAGCAGTCGCCCCCCGGCAGACCGGTGACCTCGCGATCGGTGACGCGCCCGTCGGCGACCGTCACGAGTCGCGTCTGCGAGGCCACTCCGTCCTGCATGACGTGCACGATCAGGGTCGAGCCGACCACCCCGCCGTACGAGTAGTTCGCACCGAGCTCGCGCAGGTCCACCCGCACCGGTGCCGCCGACGGCACGGCCATGTCGTGCACCATGAAGACCTGGCTCTTCGACGGGTCCGGGTCGTCCCCGGTCACCACGACATCGGATCCGCCACCCGCCGCCCAGCCCGGCAGCACGGCCGAGGTGCCGTCGGCGTATCGCGTCCAGCGGTACTCGGGTTCGGCGCTGCCCGTGACGTCGGTACGCGACAGGAAACCGGTGGAGCCGGCGCTGACGACCTCCGCGTTCAGGGGGAACCCGACGACGGTCTCCTGCGCGGTCGCTTCGGCGTCGGTCGTGTCGGCTGCGGCGGCCGGCGCGGCGGCGGCCGGACTCATGGCCAGGCTTCCCGCAGTGGCCGCGAGGGCGACGGTGACGGCCACGGCGGTGAGTCTGCGGCCGGGCACGCGCGCGTACTTCATGATCTTCCCTCCCCTTGGAAGAGTGGAGGGTATCGGTTGCCGGCGGGGTTGAAGACGCGGCGGTGGTTACGGTCTCCGGCAGCGGATGCCCGGCTCCGTACCGGCGTGCTGAACTTACCGTCGCGGTCTGCGGTGCTCGGTTGCCCCCGGCGTGCGATCCTGCCCGGGGTTGACCGGGTCGGGGGAGCCGCATAGCGTCGCGGCGCGGGTGAGCGGGCGCTTAGGAGGGTCTCGTGGTGGTTGAGCGGCTTTGTGGGGCCGGGGCGCCCTTTGCCGTCGAGGACGGGGTGTTCGTCGGTGGGCCGCGGACTCTGCGGGAGTTCGTCGAGGTGACCTGGGGCTATGGGGACCGGGTGTTTCTCGTGGCCGAGGGCGTCACCATGACCTACCGGGAGTTCTTCGACGCCGCCTGTGGGCTCGCGCGGCGGCTTGTCGGGGAGTACGGGCTGCGGCCGGGTGACCGGGCCGTTGTCGCCATGCGGAATCTGCCCGAGTGGCATGTCGCCTTCTGGGCCGCGCAGTTGGCCGGCCTCGTCGCCGTACCCCTCAACGCCTGGTGGACCGAGGACGAGTTCGCCTACGCCCTCGACGACTGTTCGCCCGGTGTGCTGCTCGTCGACGGGGAGCGGGTCGGGCGGGTGCGGGCGTGGGCCGTGCGGAACGGTGTGCCCGGGGTTGTCTTCCGGGGGGATGCCGGGGACGCCGAGGACGGGTTCGTCGCCTACGTCGTCGATGACGATCCTTTGCTCGGGCCGCCGCTTGTTGATGTTCTTCCCGAGCACGACGCGACCATCATCTACACCTCCGGGACCACCGGCCGCCCCAAGGGTGCCGTCGCCACCCATCTCGCGCAGGTCGGGGCCGCCATGAATCCGCGGTACTTCGCCGCCGCCGCGGCCCTCGCCCGGGGGGATGTGCCCGGGGCAGGGCCCGCGATGGTGTCCCTGACCACGTTCCCGTTCTTCCACGTCGCCGCGTTCACGTCGTTCTACGCCGTCATGGCGGCCGGCGGGACGCTCGTGATGATGCGGAAGTGGGATGCGGCGCGGGCCCTCGAGCTCATTCGCGAGCATGGCGTCACCCATTACGCCGGGGTTCCCACCACCGCGCTTCAGCTGCTCGACCTCGCGCGGCGTGAGGGTGATCCCCTTGCCAGCCTCACCCTCCTCAGTACCGGAGGCGCCGCCGCTCCTCCCGGGATCGTCTCCGGGATCGTCGACGGGTACGGCGAGCGGATCGAGCCCCGGAACGGGTACGGGCTGACCGAGACCTGCGGTGGGGTTCTCTCGAACGTCGGGGCCGAGTACCGGGCGTTCCCCGGGAGCGTCGGGCGGCCCTCGCCCGTCACCGAGGTGCGGATCGACCGGCCCGATGCCGAGGGGGTGGGGGAGCTGTGGTTGCGGGGGCAGTCCCTTGTCCGGGGGTATTGGGGGGATGCCGACGCCACTCGGGCCGCTTTCACCGACGACGGGTGGTTTCGGACCGGGGATCTTGCTCTGCTCGACGGCGACGGGCGCGTCAGCATCGTCGACCGGCTCACCGACATGGTGATCCGCGGCGGCGAGAACGTGTACTGCGTCGAGGTCGAGGGCGCGCTGCATCAGCATCCCGATGTTCTCGACGCCGCCGTGTTCGGGGTTCCTCATCCGCTGCTGGGGGAGGAGGTCGTGGCCGTCGTGCGGTTGCGGGACGGGGCCGAGACCGGGGGCGAAGGGCTGCGTGCGCACGTCGGGCTGCGCCTCGCCGCCTTCAAGGTGCCCGCCCGGGTCCTCGTGCAGGGCGAGGAGCTGCCGCGGAACTCGACCGGGAAGCTTCTCAAGCGGCAGCTCAGGGACCTCGTCAGCGGCGGGTGATCCGCACCCGGTACGTTCCCGTGTCGTCCTCGTCCAGGACCGAGATCCGTATGCCGTTGGCCCGGTCCGTGAACGTCTCCCCCGGGCCGTACGGGGCGTCCGACAGTTCCGCGTGGACGTTGGCCCTGCGCGTGCAGCCGCCGCTGGCCCGGTCGCTGTCGGCCACCGTCACCGGGCCGTGGCCCGTGTCCACGTCCGACTCCACCCGGTAGACCAGGACGCCGGTCTCGCAGACCGCCTCGTCGTTGCCGTCCTTGCTGCGGACCTCGACCGCGTACCCGGAGGTGCCGGAGAGCGGGACGAACGCGAGCTTGGGGCCGCCGGGGACCGCGAGCGGCGTGAGGCTGTAGTCGCCGGTGCCGGGGCTGGAGGCGCAGCTGACCTGGTCGTTGTCGAGCCAGCCCAGTTTCCACTTGTGCCAGCCGAGCAGGTCGTTGTTGGCGCCCCAGTCCTCGGACATGATGTCCCAGTGTCCGACGGTGCCTCCGCCGTCCGCGGTGTAGAGGTCGGGCAGGCCGAAGACGTGGCCGTTCTCGTGCGGCAGGACGCGGTAGCCGGTCTCGGCGAAGCTGCCGGAGCCGTCGTCCTGGCGGCTGTAGACGAAGGACGTGTTGGCGAGCGGCACGCCGTCCGCGTAGGGGGCGTCGTCGTTGCCGGAGAACGTCACGGACAGGACGGTGTCGAGGGCGGACGGCCCGGCGTTCGGCGTGACGAGGATGTTGACCAGGTCGTACGCGCTGAAGTCCACCCGCGCGTCGGCCGTCTTCACGATGTCCTCGACGAGGGCGCGGTAGCCCGGTTCGTACGGTGAGCCGCGCTCGATCCCGTACGAGGAGAAGGAGCGGGGCATCCGCAGCCAGTCGGGTATCGGGGCCTCGGGCTCGTACTGGAGGCGCCCGTACGAGCTGGTGCGGAACCAGTCCGCGGTCTGCGGGAAGAACTCGCGGAAGCGGCCCATGGCCGTCCCGTCCCCGGGGGCGTCCGGGAAGTCGATCATCAGGTTGAGGGCCCTGACGCGGCCCGTGGAGCGTACGTATCCGGGGGCCGTGGGCAGCCCCTCCGACATCTGCACGCCCATCGTGGTGGCGATGCGGCACGGTCCCAGCTGGGCGCCGCTCGGCGCGGCGGCCACGGGGCCCGCCGAGGCCGGCGCGGGCCCGGGGAGGGTGGAGCTCGCCGAGGCGAGCAGGGCGAGGGAGAGTGCCGTGGTCGCCGCCAGGGCGACGGGCCTGCGTATCCGTCGGCGGGGGTGCTGCATGCGTCGCCTCTCCGGTGGGGGGCAGGTCGGCGCCGCGGACCGCTTCCGCCGGCCGGCGCCGCGGACCCCTTCCGTGGGTCCGCGCTGTGCGATCAGCCTGTGGCGCCGGATCCGGGTGCGCGCGCCGGGTGGCCCGATCGTGGGTATTCGGGCGGGTCGGGGCTTGGCCTGGTCGTGGGGATGCGGGCGGGTCGGGGCTTGGCCCGGTGGTGGGGATGCGGGCGGGTCGGGGCTTGGCCCGATCGTGGGTATTCCGGGCGCGTCGGGACTTGTGACGCAGGTCACAAGAAGGGCGGGAAATAACCGGGGAGCCAGTCCCCGTTTATGCATGTGTTCAGCGAAGTGGGGAGTCCGTCCCCGGATGGTTCGAGTGACCGAGTGAGGAGGCCGTGGCGTGACCAGCACCGCCGACACCGCGCCCGCCCGCCGCGTACCCCGCCCGCGGGCCGACGCCCTGCGCAACCGCGAGCGGATCGTGACGGCGGCCCGCGAGATGTTCGTCGAGTTCGGCTCCCAAGTGCCCTACGACGAGATCGCGCGCCGGGCCGGCGTCGGAAACGCCACGCTCTACCGGAACTTCCCCGAGCGCCCCGACCTCGTCCACGAGGTCGTCCTCTCCCTCATGGCCCGCGTCGCCGAGGTCGCCGAGCGGGCCGCCGAGGAGGAGGGCGACACCTTCGCCGCCCTCCGCCGCTTCGTCCACGGCGCCGCCGACGAGCGCGTCGGCGCCCTGTGCCCGATGCTCGACGGCGCCTTCGACAAGGACCACCCCGACCTGCTCGCCGAGCGCGACCGCCTGGAGGGGATCGTCGAGGGCCTCGTCGCCCGGGCGCAGCGGGCCGGCCGGCTCCGTACCGACATCGGCGTCGGAGACCTGATGGTGGCGCTCTCCCAGCTGACCCGCCCGCTGCCCGGCACCGGCTGCGGGGCCTTCGACCAGTTCGTCCACCGCCATCTGCAGATCTTCCTCGACGGCCTGGAGACGCCCGCACGCTCCGAGCTGCAGGGAAAGGCCGCGACCCTGGAGGACCTGAGACGCGACTCCTGCCCGTCGTGATCTGACCTGCTCCCCGGAGCGGCCCGCACTCACTTACGCCCTTTTTTCACCAGTACGCGCCAAGAGGTGGCTACCCCCATGCCGAAAATCCCCGAGAAGCCCGCGATCCAGGCCGACCCCGGCCGCTGGAAAGCCCTGATCTTCATCGCCCTCGCCCAGCTGATGGTCGTCCTCGACGCGACTATCGTGAACATCGCCCTCCCCTCCGCCCAGCAGGACCTCGGGATCTCGGACGGCAACCGGCAGTGGGTCATCACCGCCTACGCCCTCGCCTTCGGCGGACTCCTCCTCTTCGGCGGCCGCATCGCCGACCTGTGGGGCCGCAAGCGGACCTTCATCACCGGTCTCATCGGCTTCGCCGCCGCCTCCGCCCTCGGCGGGGCCGCGACCGGCGAGGCCATGATGCTCGGCGCCCGCGCGCTCCAGGGCGCCTTCGGCGCGCTCCTCGCGCCCGCCGCGCTCTCGCTGCTCGCCGTGACCTTCACCGACGCCAAGGAGCGCGCGAAGGCCTTCGGCATCTACGGCGCGATCGCCGGTGGCGGCGGCGCCGTGGGCCTGATCCTCGGCGGCTTCCTCACCGAGTACCTGAACTGGCGCTGGACCTTCTTCGTCAACATCCCGTTCGCCATCGTCGCCGCCGTCGGCGCGTACCTGGTCGTCCGTGAGCCCGAGGGCGGCCGCAACCGCTCGCCGCTCGACATCCCCGGCGTGATCCTCTCCACCCTCGGCCTGGTCGCGCTCGTCTACGGCTTCACCCGCGCCGAGTCCGCGGGCTGGAGCGACGCCGGCACGATCGGTCTCTTCGTCGGCTCCGGCGTGCTGCTCATCGGCTTCGCCCTCACCGAGTACCTGGTCAAGTCCCCGCTGCTGCCGCTGCGCGTCGTGACCAACCGCAACCGCGGCGGCGTCTACCTGTCGCTGGGTCTCGCCGTCATCGCGATGTTCGGCCTGTTCCTCTTCCTGACGTACTACCTCCAGGTCGTGAAGGGGTACTCGCCGGTCAAGACGGGCTTCGCGTTCCTGCCGATGATCGCGGGCATGATCGTGGGCTCCACCCAGATCGGCACGCGCCTGATGACCCGCGTCCCGCCGCGCTTCCTGATGGCCCCGGGCTTCCTGACCGCCGCCGTCGGCATGCTGCTCCTCACCCAGCTGGAGATCGGCACCTCGTACGCCGGGCTGATCCTGCCCGCGCAGCTGCTCCTCGGCCTGGGCATGGGTACGGCGTTCATGCCGGCCATGTCGCTCGCGACGATCGGCGTGGACCCGCGGGACGCCGGTGTGGCCTCCGCGATGGTCAACACCTCGCAGCAGGTCGGCGGCGCCATCGGTACGGCCCTGCTGAACACGATCGCCGCCTCGGCGACCACCGCCTACCTGGCCGACCACGCCGCCGGCGCGACCACCCCGGCCGCGCAGAAGCTGCTCCAGCTCCAGGGCATGGTCGAGGGGTACGCGGCGGCCATCTGGTGGGCGGTCGGCATCCTGGTCCTCTCGGCCACGATCGCCTTCGTGCTCATCACCACCGGGAAGCCGGGGACCGGTCAGGTCGCCGGGTCCGGTGCGGGGGCCGAGGACGAGGACGAGGTGAAGATTCCCGTCGTCGCCCACTGATCCTGGGTCTGTACGTGACCGGCCCCGGTTCCGCCTTCTCGGCGGAGCCGGGGCCGGTCCGTTTCCGTGTCCGCGTGCTCAGCGGAGCCAGGGCAGGTCCGCGTTCGCGTCCGTGGGTTCGAGGCCCTCGGCCATCACGCGCATGATCGCGCCGAGCTGCTCCACCTGTTCGGGCGAGAGCCGGTCGAACATGGCCTGGCGGACGGCCGCCACGTGCCCGGGCGCGTTCTGCCGCAGGACCTCCATGCCCTCGTCCGTCAACTGGGCGAACTGGCCGCGCTTGTCGGAGGGGCAGTCCTCGCGCCGTACCCAGCCGTTCTTCTCCAGGCGGGCGATCGCGTGGGAGAGCCGGGAGCGGGTGATCTTGGCGCTCCTGGCCAGCTCGGTCATCCGGAGCCGGCGGCGGGGGGCCTGGGAGAGCTGGACGAGGAGCCCGTAGTAGACGTGCGGCATCCCGGCGTCGCGCTGCAACTGGCGGTCGAGGTGGTCCTCCAGGAGCGTGGTGGCGTGCAGGTACGCGCGCCAGACGTGCTGCTCCTCGTCGGTCAGCCAGCGGGGTTCGGTCATGTCTCCCATGGGTCCCATCGTACGACTCGTTCTTGAAAGTTGAACTATTCCGGGTTACGGTGTGAGCAGTTAGCTTGAAGTTTCAAGGATCGGGAAGGTCGCCATGGACACCACGCTCGAACGGATGCCGGCCCTCTACCTCTCCCACGGCGCCCCGCCGCTCGCCGACGACCCCGTCTGGCCCGGCGAGCTCGCCGCCTGGTCCGCGGACCTGCCGCGCCCCAAGGCGATCCTCATGGTCTCCGCCCACTGGGAGGAGGCCCCGCTCGCGCTCGGCGCCACCGAGACCGTCCCCCTCGTCTACGACTTCTGGGGCTTCCCCGAGCACTACTACCGCGTCCAGTACGCCGCCCCCGGCGCCCCCCGGCTCGCCGAGGCCGTCCGCAAGCTGCTCCGCGCGCCCGGCACGCCCGTGCAGGACATCCCCGACCGGGGCCTCGACCACGGCGCGTACGTACCGCTCGTCGAGATGTTCCCCGGCGCCGACATCCCCGTCCTCCAGATCTCCATGCCCACCCTCGACCCGCGCCGCCTCATGGACATCGGGCGCAAGCTCGCGCCGCTGCGCGACGAGGGCGTCCTGATCGTCGGCAGCGGCTTCTTCACCCACAACCTCGCCGCCCTCCGGCACACCGGCCCCGGCGTCCCCGGCTGGTCCGCCGAGTTCGACGCCTGGGGGAGCGAGGCGCTCGCCGCGCACGACGTCGACGCCCTCCTGGACTTCGAGCACAAGTCGCCCGCCGGCCGCCTCGCCCACCCCCGTACCGAACACTTCGCCCCGCTCTTCGTCACCATGGGCGCGGCGGACGCCGTCGGCGACCTCGACGCGGAGCGCTCGGTGATCGACGGCTTCTGGATGGGGCTCGCCAAGCGGTCCGTCCAGTTCGGCTGAGCCGACTACAGGGCCGGCGGATTGAGGTCGATCGAGCGGACGGCGGCGGCCAGGGCCAGCGGATCGCCCACGTCGAGCGCCGTGTCCGTGAACTTGATCGTGTGGTCGTCGCCGTGCGCGGCCGCCCGCTCGAAGATCTCCTCGGCGTCGAGGCCGGTCGCGGCGTACGGGGCGGCCTCCCGCGGCGTGTAGGCCGCCGTCACCGCGGCCGCCGCCACCCAGGCCGCCGCCACGCTCGGCGCCCACAGTCCGCGGGGGAGCGCGGGCAGGGCGCGCAGGACCGCGTTCGGCGCGGTCGCCGCGTGGACCAGCATGATCGGCTCGCCGTGGCCGTGGGACGCGTACCGGTGCGTCGTCGCCGTCACGAGCTCGGTGAGCAGCGCCTTCGCCGCGTCGGGGTCCGACGTCTCGCCCCACACCGGGAACGCCGTCAGTTGCGCGAGCCGCTCCCGGATCCCGCCGTCCTGCTCCGGAACGGGCGGTACGGCGTCGAGCGCGGCCGCCGCGGTGGGTGCCACGGCCAGCGGGGCGAGCGGCGGGAGCGGCTGGTGGCGGGCCGCCCAGTAGCCGAGGGCGTGCGCCAGCTCGGCGCGGCGCGGCGGCGTCTCCTCGGTCGTCAGCAGGGTCCGTACGGCGTGCCCGGTACGGATCACCGGATGCGTCGCCCCGCCCGCGATGCCGGGAAGGAGCCGGGGCCACCACTCGGTGAGGACCGACTGCCAGGGCCGGTCCGCCAGCTCGCGGGAGAAGAAACGGGTCCAGTCGGTGATCCGGGCCGGGTCGCCGAGCGCCTCCCGCCAGGTGCCCGCCGTGACCGGAGTGTGCGCGGGCGGGAGCTCCTCCAGCTTGGGTGCGTAGTGGTCGAGCCAGCGGTGGACGGCCTGGGCCCGGCCGTGCCGGACCAGGGCCTCGACGGCCATGGGGGCGTGGTTGGTGAGCCAGCCGTTGCGCTCGGGTCCCGTGGTGTGGAGCCGTTCGAGCGCCTCGTCGAGGGTGCCGGTGGTGTCGGTCATGGGGCGACGCTAGGCCGGGGGAGCGGCACGGCGGAACGGGCTGGGGACCTAGGCCGCTGGGCGGAGGCGAGGTGGCCGGTGGTGGAGGTGTCCGTGGGTTGTGTGAGGCGGGTCGTGGCGGAGGTGTCCGTGGGTCGTGTGAGGCGGGTCGTGGCGGAGGCAACCGCCGGTCCTGTCGTCGCGTCTGAAGGGATGGCGCCGCATGTGATCGCGGTCTCACCGACAGCGTGGTCGGGTGCTCCCGTGAGGGGCGCCGTTTCACCCTCCGTGCCCGGTCTGACCTGCACCTCCATGGGTGCCCGCGGTGTGCCCGCGGGGGCCGCGGCCGCGCAGGATACTGCATGATCGCGAAAATCCATGTGCCGGGTGGGAATTCTGTCCTGATTCCAGTCGTTGTTTCCGTCGGATGCAGGGCACCCGGAAGGGTGTCGCGACCTACTCAGCAAGGGAGCACGCATGGCAACCCGTGCCGTCGCCCGTCGTCAGACCTCCGCCCAGAGCGGGGCCGCACGGGCAAGCAGCGTTCGCGCCGTGGGCGGGGAGATCGCCGACCGCGACCTGGTCGGCATGTACCTCGACGAGATCGCGCGCACGCCCCTGCTCGACGCCGCCAAGGAGGTCGAGCTCTCCCAGACGATCGAGGCGGGCGTCTACGCCCAGCAGATACTCGACCAAGCTGTGACATCAGCCGCTGACGCGGCGGGGTCGAGCGACGGGGGCGGGGCGACCCGTGAGGAGCTCGAGGCGCTGGTCGCCGAGGGCGAGCGTGCCAAGGACCTCTTCATCAAGTCCAACCTGCGGCTCGTGGTGGCCGTCGCGCGGCGCTATCCGCGCAGCGGGCTGCCGCTGCTCGACCTGATCCAGGAGGGGAACGCGGGCCTGGTGCGCGCGGTCGAGAAGTTCGACTACGCGAAGGGCTTCAAGTTCTCCACGTACGCCACGTGGTGGATCCGCCAGGCCATCACCCGGTCCATCGCCGACCAGTCCCGGACCATCCGGCTCCCCGTCCACCTCGTGGAGGAGCTCGGCCGGATCCGGCGGGTGCAGCGCGAGTTCAACCGGGAGCACGGGCGGGAGCCCGAGCCCGCCGAGATCGCGACCGAGCTCGGCTCGACGCCCGAGCGCGTCACGGACGTCCTGGACTGGGCGCGGGACCCGGTCTCGCTCAACATGTCGGTGGACGACGAGGGCGAGACCCAGTTCGGCGACCTCCTCGAGGACACGTCGGCGATCTCTCCGGAGCAGTCGGTCCTGACCCTGCTGCGCAGCGAGGAGCTGGACGACCTCATCGACAAGCTCGACCACCGGACCGCCTCGATCATCCGCATGCGGTACGGCATCGAGGACGGCCGCGAGCGGACGCTGACGGAGGTCGGCAAGGAGCACGGGCTGACGCGGGAGCGGATCCGCCAGATCGAGAAGCACGCGCTGCTGGAACTGAAGAAGATGGCGCACGACACGGGCTTCGACGCGGTGGCCTAGAGCGGCCCGCGCTCCCCGTTGTGGGCATGCGTTCCGCCGGGGCGGAACGGGTGGGCACAACGGACGGCGCCCTCTAGCGG
>NZ_JBSHDU010000108.1:0-8812 GCF_053616475.1 Streptomyces sp. NPDC055815
CCGTCGCGCGGGAACTACGGGACGTCACTTGGCAGCGTCGTCCTTGTCGCCCTCGGCAGCGTCCTCGTCCGCGATCACGGGGATCAGGGAGAGCTTGCCGCGCTGGTCGATCTCGGCGATCTCGACCTGGACCTTGGAGCCGATCGCGAGCACGTCCTCGACGTTCTCCACGCGCTTGCCACCGGCGAGCTTGCGGATCTGCGAGATGTGCAGCAGGCCGTCCTTGCCCGGGAGCAGGGAGACGAAGGCACCGAAGGTGGTGGTCTTGACGACCGTACCCAGGTAGCGCTCGCCGACCTCCGGCATGGTCGGGTTGGCGATGCCGTTGATCGTGGCGCGGGCGGCCTCGGCGGCCGGGCCGTCGGCGGCACCGATGTAGATGGTGCCGTCGTCCTCGATCGTGATCTCGGCGCCGGTGTCCTCCTGGATCTGGTTGATCATCTTGCCCTTGGGGCCGATGACCTCACCGATCTTGTCCACGGGGATCTTGACGGTGATGATCCGCGGGGCGTTCGGGGACATCTCGTCCGGCGTGTCGATCGCTTCCATCATCACGTCGAGGATGTGGAGGCGGGCGTCGCGGGCCTGCTTGAGGGCCGCGGCCAGGACGGAGGCCGGGATGCCGTCCAGCTTGGTGTCGAGCTGGAGGGCGGTGACGAACTCCTTCGTACCGGCGACCTTGAAGTCCATGTCGCCGAAGGCGTCCTCCGCACCGAGGATGTCGGTGAGGGCGACGTAGTGCGTCTGGCCGTCGATCTCCTCGGAGATCAGACCCATGGCGATGCCGGCGACGGGGGCCTTCAGCGGCACACCGGCGTTCAGCAGCGACATGGTGGAGGCGCAGACCGAGCCCATGGACGTCGAACCGTTGGAGCCGAGGGCCTCGGACACCTGGCGGATCGCGTAGGGGAACTCCTCGCGGGTCGGGAGGACCGGCACGAGGGCGCGCTCGGCGAGGGCGCCGTGGCCGATCTCGCGGCGCTTGGGCGAGCCCACGCGGCCGGTCTCGCCGACGGAGTACGGCGGGAAGTTGTAGTTGTGCATGTAGCGCTTGCGGGTCACCGGGGAGAGGGTGTCCAGCTGCTGCTCCATGCGGAGCATGTTGAGGGTGGTGACGCCCAGGATCTGGGTCTCGCCACGCTCGAACAGGGCGGAGCCGTGCACGCGCGGGATGGCCTCGACCTCGGCGGCGAGCGTACGGATGTCCGTGATGCCGCGGCCGTCGATGCGGACCTTGTCCTTGATGATCCGCTCGCGGACCAGCTTCTTGGTCAGCGCGCGGTAGGCGCCCGAGATCTCCTTCTCGCGGCCTTCGAAGGCCGGGAGGAGCTTCTCGGCGGCGAGCTCCTTGATGCGGTCGAGCTCGGTCTCGCGCTCCTGCTTGCCGGCGATGGTGAGCGCCTGGGCGAGCTCGTCCTTGACGGCGGCGGAGAGCGCCTCCAGGACGTCGTCCTGGTAGTCGAGGTAGACCGGGAACTCGCCGGTGGGCTTGGCGGCCTTGGCGGCGAGGTCCGACTGGGCCTTGCAGAGGACCTTGATGAAGGGCTTCGCGGCCTCGAGACCGGCGGCGACGACCTCCTCGGTCGGCGCCTCGGCGCCGCCCTTGACCAGCTGGATGGTCTTCTCGGTGGCCTCGGCCTCGACCATCATGATCGCGACGTCGCCGTCCTCCAGGACGCGACCGGCGACGACCATGTCGAAGACGGCGTCCTCGAGCTCGGTGTGCGTCGGGAACGCGACCCACTGGCCCTTGATCAGGGCGACACGGGTGCCGCCGATCGGGCCGGAGAAGGGCAGGCCTGCCAGCTGCGTGGAGCAGGAGGCGGCGTTGATCGCGACCACGTCGTACAGGTGGTCGGGGTTGAGCGCCATGATCGTCTCGACGATCTGGATCTCGTTGCGCAGGCCCTTCTTGAAGGAGGGGCGCAGCGGGCGGTCGATCAGACGACAGGTGAGGACGGCGTCCTCGGAGGGACGGCCCTCACGGCGGAAGAAGGAGCCGGGGATCTTGCCGGCCGCGTACATCCGCTCCTCGACGTCCACCGTCAGGGGGAAGAAGTCGAGCTGGTCCTTGGGGCGCTTCGAGGCGGTGGTCGCGGAGAGGACCATCGTGTCGTCGTCCAGGTAGGCGACGGCGGAGCCGGCGGCCTGCTTGGCCAGACGGCCGGTCTCGAAGCGGATCGTGCGGGTACCGAAGGCGCCGTTGTCGATGACGGCCTCGGCGTAGTGGGTCTCGTTCTCCACTATGGGTTTCTCCTACGTGTTCGTCTTTGCGTCCTTCGGCCCGTGTGGCCGGGGACGGTGTCCGACGGGGCGGAGAAGCTCGCCTAGGGTGCGGGCCGGTCTTCGATCGAAGCACCCGGGCATTCGTTTCCGGGGGCCACTACCGAGGACCGGCGGCTGGCCGGCGGCTTCACGCTCGTCGTATGGGGTTGTGCGACCAGACTAAGTGCCGATGCGCACTTTGTGCACGTACAGCAAAGGGAGCGGCCCCCTGAAAGTGGGAACCGCTCCCTTCACGGCGTCCTTACTTGGCGCCGCCGGCCGCACCGCGACGGATGCCGAGGCGGTCGACCAGCGTACGGAAGCGCTGGATGTCCTTCTTCGCCAGGTACTGCAGCAGGCGGCGGCGCTGGCCGACCAGGATCAGCAGACCACGGCGGGAGTGGTGGTCGTGCTTGTGCTGCTTGAGGTGCTCGGTCAGGTCCGAGATGCGACGGGACAGCATCGCGACCTGGACCTCGGGGGAGCCGGTGTCGCCCTCCTTGGTGCCGAACTCGGCCATGATCTGCTTCTTGACAGCGGCGTCGAGAGCCACGCGGATCTCCTCTAGGTGTTCGTGCGCCCGCGAGTGCCCCTGGTCTGGGTCTCAGGGGAAGCTTCCGTGACTTCACGGGCGAAGGTCCGATGGGCGCAGCTTCCAGAGGCTTCCGAGTGATCTCGGGGCTTTCCGGGAGCGCGTACACAAACGGCCGTCACACAGCGTACCAGCTCGCCGGAGCGCCCCCGGGTCCCTTTTCTACTTGCTGGTGAGGGAGCGCACCCGGGTGAAGACGTCGAGGACGGCGAGGGCGAGCGGGACGAGGGAGAGCAGGACGAAGCCCTCGGCCAGGTCGAGGAGCCGGCCCCAGAAGGGCGAGAGGCCCTTCTTCGGGATGATCAGGCCGATCGCGGTGATCAGCGCGGCACCCGCGGCGACGGCGGCGGTGAGCCAGATCGTACGGATGTCGAGGCCGCCCCGGTCCCCGTACATGAGGAGGTCCTTGACCAGGTCGGCCGGCGGGTTGAGGGAGAGGCCGAGGACGAGCAGCGCGATGGCGGCGATGCCGGCGACGAGGACGCAGGCGACCTGCGAGGTGTAGCGGAAGAGGCGGGCGCGCAGCAGCATCGCGAGTCCGGCGGCGAGGGCGAGGAGCTGGCCCCAGACGTTCCCGGCGAAGCCGAGGACGGCGGCGGTGCCGACGACGACGGCCGCGCAGCCGCCGACCAGGCCGAGGAGCATCTCGTGGCCGCGGCGGGCCTGGAGCGCGATGCGCTCGCCGTCGACGGGCTGCGCCTCCTCGCCCTGCTGCGGCTCGCCGGAGAACTCGTCGTCGGCGGCGCTGCGCGGGGCGGCGTAGCCGATGGGGAGGCGGGCGAAGCGGGCGGAGAGGCCGGGCAGGAAGGCGACGAGTCCGATGGCGACGGGGGCGCAGGCGGCGGCCGCCTCGGTGGCGGTGGCCTCCGTGAGGATCATCAGGAAGGTGGCGAGGGTGCCGACGACGGCGAGGAAGGTGGCGGCCACGAAGGGGGCGTCACCGCTGGGGGTGAGCGCGACGAGGGCCACGGAGGCGACGAGGACGGTGACGCAGCCGAGCAGGAACTGCAGGCGGCCGGGGCCGTGGCCGGGGTCGGCGGCGACGATGCCGGAGCCGGCGATGAGGAGCAGCGGCAGGGCGCCGAGACCGAGGGCGACGGCGGTGGCCCGGTCCGCGTAGACGCGGGCGCGGACGCCGGCGAAGGCGGTGAGGAGGAGGCCGGCGGCGCCCGCGATGATCCCGGGGAGGCTGTGCATGTCGTGGCGGACCGGGTCGGCGAACCAGAGGACGAAGCCCATGAGGACGAGGAGCAGTACGCCGCCGACGAGTCCGGCGCCGCGCAGCAGCTCGTCGCTCCACAGGTGCCGGTCGCGGGTGACGGCGGAGGCGACGGCGTCGGACACGTCGTCGTAGACGGCCGGCGGCAGGGACTGCGCGAAGGGGCGCAGGGAGAGCACCTCTCCGTCGAGGACCTGCTGGGCGGAGAGCGTGCGGGCGCCGTCGAGGACGGATCCGTCGCGGCGGACCAGGTGGTAGCCGGTCGGGGTGCCGGCCGCCTGGGTCTGGCCGGTGAGGCGCAGGATCTCCGGGTAGACGTCGGCGACGGCGATGTCCTCGGGGAGCGCGACGTCGATGCGGCTGTCCGGCGCCACGACGGTGACGCGGCAGAAGCCGGTCGTTGCGGTCGTACTCACGTGTGTGGACCCCCTGGTTCGCGGTTGCGCCCGTCTGGATTCGCGGCCTCTCGCGATCTGATTCGCGGTTGCGCACGATGCGCGCGCCACCCTACCGGGGACGGCCGGTGGGGGCTGCAAGTAGGATCGCCGTCCCATGGGGGAAGTCCGCGCACTCGGCTGCCGACAGGGGTGGCGTGCGGATGCTCCCGCCACGAGCCCGCCTCCAACGAGGGATTGATGCGCCGGTGAGCCAGATCGTCGTCAAACGCCCGCCGAGGTCCCTTCCTCCGGAAGTGCCCGGTGAGGAACTGGTCCTGGAGTCTCCGCCGGAACTTCCGCGGGGACAGCAGGAGTCGGCGTTGATGCAGCTCCTGCCGATGCTCGGCATGGGTTCTTCCGTCGTGTTCTTCTTCATGACGCCGTCGCCGATCATGCGGATCATGGGCACGCTGATGCTGGCGTCGACGGTCGCGATGGCCGTCGCCCAGTTCGTCAGATTCCGTCGCGGTACGCAGGGGCAAATGGCCGATGTCCGCCGCGACTACCTCAAATACCTCGCGCAGACCCGGCGTACGGTCCGGCGGACGGCGCGCAAGCAGCGGGACGCGCAGCTGTATCTGCACCCCTCCCCCGAACAGCTGTGGTCGGTGGTGGCCGAGGGTTCCCGGGTGTGGGAACGACGGGTCGGCGACCATGACTTCGGGCAGGCGCGGATCGGCCTCGGCGCCCAGCAGCTGGCGACGCCGCTCGTGGCGCCGGACACGGCTCCGGTGGACGAGCTGGAGCCGCTGTGCGCGGGTGCGATGCAGCAGTTCCTCGCCGTGCACGGCACCTTGGACGGGCTGCCGATGGCGGTCTCGATGCGGGCGTTCTACCACGTGACGGTGTCGGGCGAGCCGGAGTCGGCGCAGGCGGTGGCGCGGGCGCTCGTGGCGCAGCTGGTGACGCTGCACTCCCCCGACGACCTGATGCTCGCGGTGGTGGCGGCGCGGCCCGCGCAGGAGCGCTGGGACTGGACGAAGTGGCTGCCGCACACCCAGGTGCCGGGGCAGGTCGACGGGGCCGGTACGAAGCGGCTGTTCGGCGACGACCTCGGCGAGCTGGAGAACATGGTCCGCTCGAAGCTGGACGGGCGGACCCGGTTCTCCCGGGAGAGCCCGCCGGTGCTCGACCAGCCGCACGTGGTGGTGGTCCTGGACTCCGATTCCACCCGCGGTGGTCTGGTGCCGCCGGACTCGATGCTGGCGGCCGCGGAGGGCCTCCAGGGCGTGACGATCGTGGAGGTCGTCTCCGGTGAGCTCGACGAGCCGCGCGGTGGCCTCTCGGTGGTGGTACGGCCGGGCCGGCTGCGTCTGGAGTCCGGTGGCGGTTTCGCGTACGAGGGGCTGCCGGACGGCATCTCGCTGCCGGCGGCCGAGGCGCTGGCGCGGCAGCTGGCGCCGCTGCGGATGGGCGGCGGGGACGACGACGAGCCGCTGCTCGCCAACCTGGACTTCACGGATCTGCTGAACCTGGGCGACGCGGCCTCGGTGGACGTGGCGCGGACCTGGCGGCCCCGGTCGGTGGCCGAACGGCTCCGGGTGCCGATCGGTGTCGGCGAGGACGGCGCGCCGGTCATGCTGGACCTGAAGGAGGCCGCGCAGGAGGGCATGGGCCCGCACGGTCTGTGCGTCGGCGCGACGGGTTCCGGAAAGTCGGAGCTGCTGCGCACGCTGGTGCTCGGTCTCGCGGTGACGCACTCCTCGGAGACGCTGAACTTCGTCCTCGCGGACTTCAAGGGCGGCGCGACCTTCGCGGGCATGTCGCAGATGCCGCACGTGGCGGCGGTCATCACCAACCTCGCCGACGACCTGACGCTCGTCGACCGCATGGGCGACGCGATCCGCGGTGAGCTCCAGCGGCGGCAGGAGCTGCTGCGCTCGGCGGGCAACTACGCCAACATCCACGACTACGAGAAGGCGCGGGCGGCGGGTGCTCCCCTGGAGCCGCTGGCCTCGCTGGTCCTGGTGATCGACGAGTTCTCCGAGCTCCTCACCGCCAAGCCCGACTTCATCGACATGTTCATCCAGATCGGCCGCATCGGCCGTTCGCTGGGTGTGCACCTGCTCCTCGCCTCGCAGCGCCTGGAGGAGGGCAAGCTGCGCGGCCTGGACACGTACCTCTCGTACCGGATCGGTCTGCGGACCTTCTCGGCGGCGGAGTCGCGCACGGCGATCGGCGTGCCGGACGCGTACCACCTGCCGTCGGTGCCGGGTTCGGGCTATCTGAAGTTCGGTACGGACGAGATGACCCGCTTCAAGGCGGCGTACGTCTCGGGGACGTACCGGACGGGCGGGCCGCGCCTGGAGATCGGGCAGATGCCCGTGGAGCGGCGCCCCGCGCTGTTCACGGCGGCGCCGGTGCCGGTGGTGTACGCGGCGCCGGACCCGGCCTATCTGACGGCGCAGCGCAGCGACGAGGACGACGCGCTCGCGGACACCGTCCTCGACGTGATCGTGCGGCGTCTGGAGGGCCAGGGGGTGCCGGCGCACCAGGTGTGGCTGCCGCCGCTCGACCAGGCGCCCTCGCTCGACCAGCTGCTTCCGGGGCTCGCGCAGACCGCGGACCGGGGGCTCACGGCGACGGAGTACACCCGTCAGGGCGCGCTGACCGTGCCGCTCGGACTCATCGACAAGCCGTTCGAGCAGCGGCGCGAGGTGCTGTACCGGGACTTCTCGGGCGCGGCCGGTCACATGATGGTGGTCGGCGGTCCGCAGTCCGGCAAGTCGACGATCATGCGGACGCTCGTCTCCTCGTTCGCGCTCACCCACACGCCGGCCGAAGTGCAGTTCTACTGCCTGGACTTCGGCGGTGGCGGCATGGTGTCGCTGGCCGATCTGCCGCACGTCGGCGGGGTGGCGTCCCGGCTCGACCCCGAGCGGGTGCGCCGGACCGTCGCGGAGGTCATGGGCGTGCTGAACCGGCGGGAGGAGTTCTTCCGCGCGCACTCCATCGACTCGATCGCGACCTACCGGCGCAAGCGGGCGGCGGGCGAACTGCCGGGCGAGGCCTGGGGCGACGTCTTCCTGATCGTGGACGGCTGGGGCAGCTTCCGCAACGACTACGACATGCTGGAGCCGATCGTCTCCGACATCGCCGCGCGCGGTCTGGGCTACGGCATCCACGTGGTGATCACCGCCGCCCGGTACATGGAGGTGCGGGCGGCGCTCAAGGACCAGATGCTGGGCCGGCTGGAGCTGCGGCTCGGTGACGTCATGGACTCCGAGTTCGACCGGAAGGTCGCGGCGAACGTGCCGACCGGTGTCCCGGGCCGCGGCCAGGTGCCGGAGAAGCTGCACTTCATGGGGGCGCTGCCGCGGATCGACGGGTCGAGCTCCTCGGCCGATCTGGCGGACGGCACGGCGGCGTTCGTCCAGGCCGTGAAGGCGAGCTGGACGGGGGCCCCGGCGCCGGCGGTGCGGCTGCTGCCGCGCAAGCTGCCGGCGGAGCAGCTGCCGAAGGGCTTCGAGTACCCGCAGCACGGCATCGCGATCGGCATCGACGAGACGAACCTGGAGCCGGTGTTCGTCGACTTCGAGTCGGATCCGTTCTTCCTGATCTTCGGCGAGAGCGAGTCCGGCAAGACGGCGCTGCTGCGGCTGATCGCCAAGCAGCTGTGCGAGCGGTACTCGCCGGAGCAGGCGCGGATCGTGGTGGGCGACTACCGGCGGACGATGCTGGAGGCCGTGGCGCCCTCGCACCTCCTGGAGTACGCGCCGATGGCCTCGGCCATGCAGATGCACATGGACGCGGTGAACACCGTGATGACGAAGCGGGCGCCGAAGCCCGACATCACGCCGCAGCAGCTGCGCGACCGCAGCTGGTGGTCCGGTCCGCAACTGTTCGTCCTGGTCGACGACTTCGAGCTGGTGGCCACCAACTCGGGGAACCCGCTGGCGGTCCTGGTGGAGAACCTGCCGTTCGCGCGGGACGTCGGCATCCGGTTCATCGTGGCGCGCAGCCAGGCGGGTGCCTCCCGGGCGATGTACGAGCCGTTCATGCAGCGGATGCGGGAGCTGGGCGCGCAGGGCGTGATCCTCTCCGGCGATCCGCAGGAGGGCGACATCCTCGGCAGCGTCCGGGCGCGCCCGATGCCTCCGGGCCGGGGCACGTTCGTCTCGCGCAAGCGCGGGACGCCGCTGGTGCAGCTGGGCTGGCTGCCCGAGCAGCACTGAGCTGCTCGAACAGCCCTGAGCGGAGCGGGGGCGCCCCCCCCGTTGGGGGGGGGCGCCCCACCACCCCCCCCCGGAAACCCCCGGACCCCCCCCCCCACACACCCCCCCCCGCCCCCAACCCCCC
>NZ_JBSHDU010000108.1:8822-24911 GCF_053616475.1 Streptomyces sp. NPDC055815
CTGCGGGTGGTGCAGCGGGGCGGGCTGCCCGAGCAGCACTGTGCTGCTCGAACCGCCCTGCGCGGAGCGGTCCCTCCCACTTGTGTGGGAGGGACCGCCGTACCACCGCGAAGGGAAGCGCCGATGACCGACGCAGACAACAGCACGCGCAGCGACGTCGACAGCGCTCTGGCCGCCGAGAAGGAGCGCCAGAAGGAGGAGCTGTACGCGCTCGACATCTCCGGCGTCGAGTGGGAGGGCGCTCCGGGGACGAGCCCGGACGAGGAGCGCGTGGAGATCGCCCGGCTGCCCGAGGGCGCGGTGGCGATGCGTTCGTCCCTCGACAAGGACACGGTGCTGCGCTACACGAAGGCCGAGTGGGACGCGTTCGTCCTGGGGGCCCGTGACGGCGAGTTCGATCTGCGCCGGGCGTGACATGCGTGAGGGGGTGGCCCGTGGGAACGGGCCACCCCCTCACGCGTACGTGCAAGGACTTACATCATGCGGAACCGGGCCGCGTTGCCCTTGTCCGTGTCCTGGTAGCCGGCGACCGACTCGTCGAGGAGCTGGGCGATGCGCGCCAGGTCCTGGTTCATGCCGGCCATGTCGCGGGTCAGGCGGTCCTGGCTCTCGCGGTAGGCGATCTTCGCCTCGCCTTCCCAGTTGGAGGCGACGCGGTTGACCTCGGCCATGAGGTCGTCGAGCTTCTGCGTGAGGGTGCTGGAGGTGAGGCGGGTGTCGGCCGCCGCCTGCGTCACGGTGTCGTAATTGACCGCAGTGGTCATGGTGTTGACTCCTCGTTCGAGAGTGGCGCGGAGGACTGGGGTCGGACGGCTCAGATGCCGAGGATGGCGCTCTGGCCACCGGAGGCGCCGGCACCGGAGCTGTTGTCCATCTGACGGAAGGACCGCAGGCGGTCCTCCTCCTCCTGCGAGAAGCCGTCGGCGCTCATGCGCATGATCTCCTCGAGCTTCGTGAGCTCGGCACGCATGCTGCGCAGACGCTGGTTCAGGTCGTTCTGGACCCGGTCGTACTCCTTGCTCGCAGCGCCCTGCCAGCCCGCCTGAACGCGGTCCACCACGCCGTTGAGGGAGGTGATGCGGGCCTGGAGCTCGTCGGAGAAGTCCTGGATCCGGCCGGCGAGCTTGACTTGTTCGGCACTGGTTACGTTCAGGTCTTTCGACATCTTGCCCCTTCTTCCTTCGGTGGCTGCGACGGACGGGCCGTCGGGCCTTCCGGTCGTGATGCGGACGGGAATCTTCTGATGCCGCCCCCGTGCTGGGTTCGCACTGCCGTGCCCCCAGCGGTCACTGTAGCCATTGACGGCGGCAGTTCCAACTGCAAAGGGAGCTCCCGATACTTGACCGATACGCGCGTCACCGGGCCTCCCTCCTGCGGCGGCTGTCGCGGATCACGGTGGCGCTCCCGGCGACCACGGCCACCAGGACACCTCCGATCCCCAACGCGTAGGTGGCGAGCCGTTCGGAGCGCTCCTGGGGCGTCTCCGACAGCGTCAGACGGGCCGGCTCGGGAGCCGGCGGCTTGGCCGGGCCCGGGTCGGGCACGGGCGAGGAGGCGGGCGTGCCGGGCTGGTCGGCGAGCGCCCGCACGGGATCGACCACTCCCCAACCGACGTGGTCGTCACGGCCGTTGACCGAGCGGACGGCGGTCTGCTCGATGCGGGTGACGATCTGGGCCGCGCTCCACTCCGGGTACTTGGCGCGGAGCAGGGTCGCGACGCCGGCGACGTACGGGGCGGAGAAGCTGGTGCCGTTGTCGACGCACTGCCCGCCGCCGGGGACGGTGGAGACGATGTCGACGCCGGGCGCCGCGACGCCCACCATGGGGCCGGACTGGGAGAAGACGGCGCGTTCGTTGTTGCGGTCCGAGGAGGCGACGGCGAGGACCCCGGGGAAGGCGGCCGGGTAGGTCTTCTTGAGGGCGCCGTCGGTGCCGTCGTTGCCGGCGGAGGCGACGATCACGACGTCCTTGTCGATGGCCCGGGCGACGGCCTTGGCCATGGGCGAGTCGGGGCCCAGCGGCTGGGTGGTGTCCTGCGAGATGTTGATGACCTTCGCGCCCTTGAGGACGGCGTAGTCGATCGCCTGGGCCATCGTGTCGGACTTGCCGCTGTTCTTCTCGTCGTTCTGCCGGATCGGGATGATCGTGGCCTCGGGGGCCAGGCCGACGAAGCCGGTGCCCTTGCGGGCGCGGGCGGCGATGATGCCCGCGACCTTGGTGCCGTGGCCGACCTCGTCGACGGTGCCGTCGGTCTTGCCGCGCTTCTCGTCACCGTACGAGGGGTTGTTCTTGTCGGGCTTGAGGTAGTCCTTGCCCGACTTGGCGTCGACGGCGGTGCGCAGCTGCGGGTTGACGTCGTCGACGCCGGTGTCGATGACGGCGACCCGGACGCCCTTGCCCTTGGTGTCCTGCCAGAGCTCGTCGAGGAGGACCCGCTGGAGCGGCCAGGGGGTGCCCTCGATCTGCTTCTTCATCGGGAAGGTGCACTCGCCGCTGCCGTCGAGGGCCGGGCCGTCGTGGCGCGGCCGCTCGGGCGCGGCGGCCGCGGCGGGCGCGGCGAGGAGGGCCGTGAGGGTGCCCGCGGCGAGCAGGGCGACCGTGCGGTTCGTCGTCGTCACCGGTGCCACCCCCTAGGAACCCTGCGGCTGACGCGCGCTGTTGGTGTCGAGCCGCGGCCCCTTGGACAGGAACTCCGACCATTCGATCGGGACGAGGACCGGCTGGACCTTCTCGTAGCCGAGACGCTTCTGGGCGTCGCTGGGTTCCGGCCTGCCGTCGGTCTGCTTCTGTTCCCCCGCGCCGATCTCGGAGCGGGCGGAGTCGCTGTCGCCGTTGGCCTGGACGGCGTACCGCAGGCCGGTGTCGGTGACGAGGAAGAGGGAGCCGCCTTCCGCCATCCGCCGGCCCTGGAACTGGGTGTAGAGCAGGCCGGTGCCGGGGGTGACGTACGTGCTGGTGCCGCCGGCCGTGATGTCGGCGGGGTACTCGGTGCCGGCCCAGGTGGCGAGCTTGGTGTCGCCCTTCTCGTTGACGTCGGTGAGGACGCTGCAGATGGTGTCGCGGGCGCCCTCGCCGGTGGAGGCGTTGACCTGGACGGACTTCAGCGTGGGCCAGCGGACGCCGCCGTGGAAGAGGGTCGGGTCCGGGACGAAGTTGGGGGCGTCGACCGTGGTCGCCTTGCCGTCCATGTCCAGGTCCCGGGTCTGCGGGGAGTTGATGAGCAGCCAGGCGGTGAAGGGGGTGACGGGCTGGATCCTGCCGGGGAGCACGACGTAGTACTGGGGGCCCGAACCGGTCTGCGCGAGGAGAACCATGCCGACCCGGTTCTCGGTCCCGTCGAGGGTGCTGTCGGGGATGTCGGTGGCGGTGCCGACCTGACCTTCGAGGTGCGGGAAGTCGATCTCGTCGCCGGTCTTCAGGGTGGCGAGCCAGTCGTCGGTGACGGCCTGCGGCTCCTTGCCGAGGCCGACGAGGGCGGTGAGGAGCCCGGGCCGGTCGGCCTTCACCGGGTACTTGGTGCCGGTGTGGTCGACGAGGAACTGGGCGCTGTCCTTCTGGCCCTTGACGTACAGGACCTGCCCGTTCTTCAGCTGGTTGGCGCCCTCGGTGCGCTTGGCGTCCCGGTCGGCGAAGAGGAAGGTCGCCTTCTGGACGCTGGCGCCCTTGCCGCCGCCGGGCTGCTCGCAGACGGCCCAGCGCTTCTTCTTGCCGGCGTCCTCCGCGACGGGCAGCCGGTCGGGGGCGTACGGGATGCCGAGGATGGGGCCGCGGGGCGGCTTGCCCTCGTCGAGCTTCTTGTCGTCGACCTGGATGACCTGGAACTGGTCGGGGTTGAGCAGCAGCCGGGCGGAGGCGAGGTTGAGGACGGGGTGGAGCAGGGTCTTCTTGTCCTTGCCCTTGCCGGTCTCCAGGACCACGTACCGGGTCGTCGACTGCTTGCCGACGATGACCCGGGTGCCGGGGGTGTCCCAGCCCTTGGGGGCGGTGGGACTGAACATGCCCCAGGCGCCGAAGCCGGCGACGACGAGCGCGGCGACGATCAGGCCGGGGACGACCGCGCGCAGCGGCTTCGGTGCCCCCTCCTCCGTGCCGGAGGGCGAGGGTTGGAGGAATGCCGCCACCGTGCGCTTCTTCGCAAAGGTGTACGCGTTGAGCTCGTCCCGCCGCGATGCCATGAGTCCCCATTCTCGTCAGGCGCGATCTTCGCGCGGAGCTCCGGGGTGGTGACACCCGCGCCCCGGCCTTCGGACCGGCCCCCTACTATGCCTGCTGTCCCGTGGGGTTCGTGGGGCGGGTAGGGTGATCCGGCCGCCAAAGCCCTGGCGGGCCAGGGTCATCGGGATGAATTGAGGGGGATTCTCCATCATGGCTTCCGCGAGGCGGAGGCGGCCCGATGCGGCCGCTGCCTCCACACCCCCGTCCACGGGACCCGTCCCCTCGGTCGCACCGAGGCTGCAGGCACGTCCCGGACACTTCGGTTCGTTCCGATTGCAACAGCTCGTACTGGTCGAGGTGGCGGCGGCGCTGCTGCTGCTCGCCTGGGTCGTCGAGCCGATGCTGCTTGTACCCGCGGGCGTGGTCGCCGTCGTGCTGCTGCTGCTCGCCGTGGTGCGCCGGCACCGGCGTTCGCTGCCCGAGTGGCTGGGGACCTTCCTCGCGCTGCGCGCCCGCTCGCGCCGCGCCTCCTCGCTCACGGTGCCGGAGGGCACCGAGCCGGGGTTCGCGCCGCTCGTGGAGTGCGATCCGGCGCTGCGGACCTACGCGTACAGCGACCGTGACCGGCGTCCGGTCGGGATGGTCGGCGACGGCACCTTCCTGACGGCCGTCCTGCGGGTCGAGTCGGACGGCACGGCGCTGCGTCCGGACCGCGCGGCGAAGCCGCTGCCCGTCGGGCTCGTCCGGGACGTGCTGAGCGTGGACGGCATCCGGCTGGAGTCGGCGCAGATCGTGCAGCACACGCAGCCGGCGCCCGCGCCGCACCTGCCCGCGCAGTCGATGGCCGCCCGCAACTACGGGCCGCTCCAGGCGCAGACGGGTTCGCCCGCCGTGCGGATCACCTGGATCGCGCTCAAGCTCGACCCCGAGCTCTGCCCGGAGGCGGTCGCCGCGCGCGGCGGCGGCATGACCGGCGCCCAGAAGTGCGTGGTGCGGGCGGCGGACCAGCTGGCGAGCCGGCTCGCGGGCGCCGGGTTCCGGGCGAGCGTGCTGACGGAGCAGGAGCTGACCGCCGCGCTCGCCACGTCGAGCTGCGCCAGCCCGATGGCGATAGCGCAGGCGGGCCGGGGGCAGGCGCAGGGGCGCAGGACCCAGGAGACCGCGCGGACCTGGCGGGTGGACGACCGGCGGCACACGACGTACTGGGTCGGGCGCTGGCCCCAGTTGGGCGGCCGGAGCGGGGGCGCGGGCGCGTCGATGCCGCAGCTGGTGGCCCTGCTGACCTCGCTGCCCGCGCTCGCGACGACGTTCAGCCTGACGCTGAGCGGCGGAGACCGGCAGGAGGTGACGGTGACCGGACACGTGCGGATCACCGGGCGCAGCGACGAGGAACTGGTGGCCGCCCGGCACGAACTGGAGCGTGCGGCGCGCGGCGTGAAGACGGGTCTGGTGCGCCTCGACCGGGAACAGGTGCCCGGCATTCTGGCGACGCTGCCGCTGGGAGGTGCGCGCTGATGTCCACCGCTTCCTTCGGTACGCCCCCGGCCGCGGGCGCTCCCGCCGCCCGGCGTTCGGGCGGCCGGGCCGCACGGCCCCGGTTCGGTTTCGGGCTCGTCGGGCCGCGCCGCGACCGGCACTCCGTCCCCCTGGAACAGCTGGAGGCGCTGGCCCTGCCGGTCGGCGACGACGGCATGGTGATCGGCGTGGACGCGGAGAGCCGCCCGGCGGTGCTCGGCATCAACCGGCCCGTCCCGTACGACGTCACCCTCATCGGCGGTCTGTGGACCGCGCAGGTACTGGCCCTGCGGGCGGCCGCGACGGGCGCCCGGGTGGCGGTCGAGACCGGCCGCGCGCAGGCGTGGACGGCCCTCGCGCAGGCCGCGGGCGGCGGCCAGCCCTGCATCACGCTGCACGACGTGGGCCGGGTGCCGCCGCAGGGCGCGTCGGCGGGCAGTCCGGTGGTCGTGGTGCGCGACTGCGGCATGCGGCCGCCGCGCGGCCGTGTGGTGTCGGCGCCCTGGCAGTCGGTGGTGACGCTGCTGCCCTATCTGAGCCCGGTGGCGCCCCGGCTCCTGGAGAAGTCCTCGCTCGTCGGGGTCCAGCGGGTGTCCCCCGACGAGGCGGCCCAGATCGGCCGGATCATGAGCCTGCCGCGGCACGAGTACGAGGCGCTGTCCACGCTCGCCGACGGGGTGACCCTCTGGTGCACGCAGAACGACCGCCAGTTCGTGATGACGCAGGCGACGGACGCCGAGACCGGATTGTTGGGCGCCGCCCGCCGGATGGACTGAGCGGCGTCTCCATGACCGGAATTCATTCAAGTACGTCCGTTTTTGCATGGATTTGAACGGTGGGGGTTCTCACTCTGCGGCGCGACCGGGTCACTTGGGGCCCGGACCGGTTCGCGGAGGCGGGCGCGGAGGGGCCGTCGGCCCTGCCCGGGGGCGGCTCGCGGCGATTAGGGTGGAAGGGCCCCGCCCACAACGGCACAAGGGTGCTCGACCACACCAGGAGGCAAAGTGAACGGCGATCGCGACGAGATCCACGGGGGTTGGAATCCGCCCGCCGACGATCAGTCCGACGCGGATCCCGCCGAGATGACGGGTGAGTTCACCATCGACTACACCCCGCCCGCCTGGTACACGCAGAACGCGTCGGGCGGTACGGGGGCGGGCGGTGCCACTCCCCCGCCGCCGAGCGGAGCGCCGGTCGCCGTGCCGGGCCTCCCCGCCGGCAGCGGCTTCGAGCCCAGCTGGAACGTGGCGCCGCCCGCCCCGCCGGCTCCTGTGCCCGCGCCCGCTCCGGCCCCCGAACAGGTCGCGCCCGCGGCGGTGCCTCCGGCGGGGGTTCCGCCGTACGGCGCGCCCGTGGCCCCCGCGCCCGCTCCTTTCCCGGCCGGTCCCGGCACTCCGGCCGCGGGCGTTCCCACGCCGGCGTTCGCTCCGGGTGCGCCGGTGCCGGGGCAGCCGGTGACACCGCCCTCCTTCGGCGCGCCTGTGCCGGGTGTGCCTGTGCCGGGTGCGCCCGTGGCCGAGGGCTCGGTACCGCCCACTTCGGTGCCGGTTGCGCCGGTTGCGCCCGTGCCGAGTGCCCCCGTGCCGAATGCGCCCGTGGCCGACGCCTCGGTGCCGCCCGCTTCGGTACCGCCCGTGCCGGTTGCGCCCGTGCCGGTTGCGCCCGTGGCCGACGCCTCGGTGCCGCCCGCTCCCGTGCCGCCCGCTTCCGTGCCGGCGCCCGCCGCCGAGGCGGCCGCGCCCGCGGCCTCCTTCGGGGGCGGGGACGTCGAGAGCGGCGCCACCATGCGCTTCTCCCCCGCCCAGCTCAAGCGCGACATGGCCGAGCGCACGGCGGAGAACGCGGAGAAGACGGAGGCCGCGGAGGACTCCACGGCCTCCGCGACGCCCGCCGCCTCCGAGCCGACCGAGGCGGCCGCGAGCGGTGGGGCCGACGAGCCCGCCGCTGCGGCGGACGCCGCGCAGGACTCCCCCGCCGAGTCCACGGCCGGCGCGAGCGACGACGACGCGACCGCCGACGCGCCGAGCGCGTCGGACGGTGAGGAGACCGCCGAGGCCGCCGACGACACGACGGGTCCGGAGGACGAGCCGGCCGCGCCGGTGGCGGAAGCGGAGCCGGAGACGGGCGCGGAGGCCGAGACCTCCGCCGCTCCCCTCCCCGCCGCGCAGCCGGTCGCCGACGTTCCGCAGGGCTTCGGCCCTGGCGCGGCTCCCGGTCCGTACGACACCGCCGGCGGCGCTCCGGGGGCCTTCCCCGGCGCCCCCGCCGCCCCCGGACCGTACGGGGCGCCGCAGCCGGCCGCAGGCCCGCAGGCCGGGCTGCCGCCGCTGCCCCCGTCCTTCCAGCCCGCCGCCCCCGAGCCCGCGCAGCAGTGGCCCGCGCAGCCCCTCCCGGGTGCCCAGCCGGTGCCGCAGGCCGCGCCGCTGCCGCCCACCGCCGCCTGGCCGGCCCCCGGGGCACCCGTACCGCCGCAGGCCGAGCCCCAGGCGCCCGCCGGTTACGGTTACCCGCAGGAGCCGCAGGCCCCGCAGCCCCCGGCCCCGGCCCCGCAGGGCGGTTACGGCTTCCCGCAGCCCGGGACTCCTCCGCAGCAGCCCGGTTACGGCTACCCGCAGCAGCCCGGTGCGCCCGGCGGTGTCCCGCCGCAGGCCCAGGCGCCCGGCGGCTACGGCTACCCGCACCCCGGAGCCGTACCCCCGCAGGCCGCGCAGGCCCCGGCCCCGGCCCCGCAGCCGCCGTACGACGGTCAGCCGCCGGTGGATCCGCGGACCGGTGCCGCCTGGCCCTCGCCGGTGACGCACGACCAGCGCGAGCGTTCCGTGCCGGGCGCCCCGCTCGGGTACAACGCGGCCGTCGAGCTCTCCTCCGACCGGCTCCTGCGCAACAACAAGCAGAAGCCCAAGTCCAGCCGGAACCCCGGGGCCGCCAACCGCTTCAAGCTCGGCGGCAAGAAGGAGGAGGCGGAGCGGCAGCGGAAGCTGGACCTGATCCGGACGCCGGTCCTCTCCTGCTACCGGATCGCGGTCATCTCGCTCAAGGGCGGTGTCGGCAAGACCACGACGACCACCGCGCTCGGCGCGACCCTGGCCACCGAGCGGCAGGACAAGATCCTGGCGATCGACGCCAACCCGGACGCCGGCACGCTCGGCCGCCGGGTGCGGCGCGAGACCGGGGCCACCATCCGTGACCTGGTGCAGGCCATCCCGTACCTCAACTCGTACATGGACATCCGCCGGTTCACCTCGCAGGCGCCGTCCGGTCTGGAGATCCTCGCCAACGACGTGGACCCGGCCGTCTCGACGACCTTCAACGACGAGGACTACCGGCGTGCGATCGACGTCCTCGGCAAGCAGTACCCGATCATCCTGACCGACTCGGGTACGGGTCTGCTGTACAGCGCCATGCGCGGGGTCCTCGACCTCGCCGACCAGCTGATCATCATCTCCACGCCCTCGGTGGACGGCGCCTCCAGCGCCTCGACGACCCTCGACTGGCTGTCGGCCCACGGCTACGCGGACCTGGTGCAGCGCTCCATCACCGTCATCTCGGGTGTCCGCGAGACCGGCAAGATGATCAAGGTCGAGGACATCGTGCAGCACTTCCAGACCCGCTGCCGCGGTGTCGTGGTCGTGCCCTTCGACGAGCACCTGGCGGCCGGCGCCGAGGTCGACCTCGACATGATGCGGCCGAAGACCCGGGAGGCGTACTTCCACCTCTCGGCGATGGTGGCCGAGGACTTCGTCCGGGCGCAGCAGGCGCAGGGGCTGTGGACGGGTGACGGCCAGGGCGCGGTGCCGCCGCACATGGCCCCGCCGATGCCGGGCCAGGCCATGCCCGGCCAGCCGGTGCCGGGGCAGCCGGTGCCGGGTCAGTTCGCGCCGGGTCAGCCGATGCCCGGTCAGCCGATGCCGGGGCAGGTGCCCGGGCAGGCCGGACCGATGCCGGGTCAGTTCGCGCCCGGACAGCCGGTCCCCGGGCAGCCGTACGCTCCCCAGGCGCCGCAGCCCGGTCAGCCGTACCCGCCGCAGCCGCAGGCGGGCCGGCCCTACCCGCCGCAGGGCTACCCGCAGCCCGGTCAGCCGATGCCCGGTCAGATGCCCGGACAGGCAGGACCGATGCCGGGTCAGTTCGCGCCCGGACAGCCCGCCCCGGGTCAGCCCTACGGTCCCCCGGCGGGCCAGCCGTACCCGCCGCAGCCGGGTCAGCCCGGGCAGCCGGGCGTGCCGCAGGCCTGGCAGCAGCCGCAGGACGGAAACGAGTCCCAGCCGGGGCAGCCGCTGCCTCCGCAGGCGGACCCGCAGGGCCCCCCGCAGGCGCCGCCAGCCCCTCAGCAGTAGGGCGTCACAGGATTAGACCAATGAGGCTCCGTATCGGCTCACCGATACGGAGCCTCTTGGCGTTCCCGCAGCCCACAAGGGGTTTGAGCGATCGTTGACGACGGCAGACCACCGCTGATACACCTTCGCTTCACCGCTCGTCAGCCCAAGATCCACGACAGAAACCCCGACGCGAGGTCACGTCCCATGGTCATGGTCACGAAGGTTCCACCCCGCCCCGCCCCCGCCCGAAGAGCCCTCCGGCTACTGCTCGCCACCGGTCTCGCGACCGGCTCCCTCGCCGTCGTCCCCGGCACCGCGCAGGCGGAGGACGAGAAGTCCGGCGGCACCACCCTCACGGTCGCCGTCTCGCAGAGCATCGACTCGCTGAGCCCGTTCCTCGCCCAGAAGCTCACCTCGACGAGCATCCACCGACTGGCGTACGAGTACCTCACCAACTACGACCCGAAGGACGCGCACACGGTCCCGGGTCTGGCGACCGCGTGGACGTCCTCGGCCGACAAGCTGACGTGGACGTACACGATCCGCAAGGACTCGACCTGGTCCGACGGGCAGCAGGCCACCGCCGAGGACGCGGCCTGGACCTTCAACAAGATGATGACCGACCCGAACGCCGCCACCGCCAACGGCAGCTTCACGGCCAACTTCGCCGAGGTCACCGCGCCCGACCCGCAGACGCTCGTCATCAAGCTCAAGAAGCCGCAGGCGACGATGACGGCCCTCGACGTGCCGATCGTGCCGAAGCACGTCTGGGAGAAGGTCACCGACTTCTCGAAGTTCAACAACGACAAGACCTTCCCGATCGTCGGGAACGGCCCCTTCGTCATCACGGACTTCAAGGTCGACCAGTACATCAAGCTCAAGCCGAACAAGAAGTTCTGGCGGGGCGCCCCCAAGTTCGACGAGCTGGTCTTCAAGTACTACAAGGACGGGGACGCCGCCGTCGCCGCCCTGCAGAAGGGCGAGGTGTCCTTCGTACCGAACCTGACGCCGGCCCAGGCGGCCGCCCTGAAGACCCAGAAGAACATCAAGGTCAACGACGCCCCGGGCCGCCGCTTCTACGCCCTCGCCACCAACCCGGGCGCGAAGGCCCAGGACGGCAAGACCTTCGGCAACGGCAACAAGGCGCTGCTCGACCCGGAGGTGCGCAAGGCGCTCTTCCTCGCCGTCGACCGCACCACCCTCGTCGACAAGGTCTTCCAGGGCCACGCCGTCGAGGGCGAGGGGTACATCCCGCCGCGCTTCGGCTCGTACTTCTGGAAGCCGGAGGCCGCGCAGAAGCGCGCGTACGACCCCGTCCAGGCGGAGAAGGTCCTGTACGCGGCCGGATACCGCACGAACGCCGAGGGCAAGCGGCTCGGCAAGGACGGCAAGCCGCTGGAGCTGCGGATCCTCTGTCACGCCACCGACCCGAACGACAAGGCGGTCGGCAAGTACCTCCAGGAGTGGTGGGGCAAGCTCGGCATCGGCCTGAAGGTCGAGTGCCTGGACAGCGTCTCCGACCCCTGGGTCAAGGGCGACTACGACCTGGCGTTCGACGGCTGGTCGGTCAACCCCGACCCGGACTACGTCCTCTCCATCCACACCTGCGGCACGCTCCCGGCGACCCCGAAGGACTCCGGCGCCACCGACAACTTCATCTGCGACAAGCAGTTCGACGGGCTGTACGCGCAGCAGGCGGTCGAGTACGACGCCGCCAAGCGGGCGGATCTGGTGAAGCGGATGCAGTCCCTGCTGTACGACACGGGGTACATGAACATCATGGCCTACCCGAACGCCCTGGAGGCGTACCGCACGGACCAGATCAGGTCCATCACGACCATGCCCGAGGCCGCCGGGAACCTGTGGGGCCAGGACGGCTACTGGAGCTGGTGGTCCGCCGTGCCCACGGCCCAGGCCGAGGACTCCGACGGCGGCTCGTCCACCGGGATGATCATCGGCATCGCCGCGGCCGTGGTCGTCGTGGTCGGCCTCGGCGTCTTCCTCGGCATGCGCCGCCGCTCCACCGCCGACGACCGCGAGTAGTACGTGACGACGGCAAGCACCCCCGCCGACGTGGCGCGGGCCGAGAAGGCCCGCGCCGCGGACGGCGCACCCCGCACCGGTTCCTCCCTCGGCTACCTCCGCCACGCGGCGGGGAAGCTGGGCGGCGCGCTCGTCTCCCTCTTCGCCGTCCTGGTCACCAGCTTCTTCCTCTTCCGGATCATCCCCGGCGACCCGGTGAAGGCGATGACCCACGGCGTGCCCACCTCCGCCGAGCAACTCGCCACGCTGCGCCGCCAGTTCGGGCTCGACCTGCCGATGTGGCAGCAGTTCACCGACTACTGCGCCAAGGCGCTGAGCGGCGACCTGGGCACCTCGTTCCAGTTCCGCGCCCCCGTCGGGGACCTCATCGCGGAGAAGCTGCCGGCGACGCTGCTGCTCACCGGGGTCGCCGTGGTGATCTACTCGGCGCTCGGGCTGTGGCTGGGCACCCGCTCGGCCTGGCGGCACGGCGGCCTCGGCGACAAGCTGAACACCGGGATCGCGCTGACCCTGTGGTCGGTGCCCTCCTTCTGGCTCGGGCTGCTCCTCATCATCGTCTTCTCGGTCGGCATGGGACCGATCCCGGGACTCTTCCCGACCGGCGGCATGGAGTCCGGCACCGGCGAGACCGGCTTCGCGTACGTCCTGGACGTCGCCCACCACCTGGTCCTGCCCGTGGTCACGCTCGTCGCCGTCGGCTATGCGCAGACCCTGCTGGTGATGCGGTCCTCACTCCTCGACGAGATGGGCGGCGACTATCTGACGACGGCGCGGGCGAAGGGGCTGCGGGACGACGCCGTGCGGCGCCGGCACGCCGTGCCGAACGCGCTGCTTCCGACCGTCACCATGATCTTCATCAACCTGGGCCATGTGGCGGCCGGTTCGATCCTGGTGGAGACGGTGTTCTCCTGGCCGGGGCTCGGCGGGCTCTTCTACCAGGCGCTGAGCGTGCCCGATCTGCCGCTCGTGCAGGGCCTGTTCGTGGTGTTCGCCGGGGCGATGATCCTCATGAACCTGATCGCCGACCTGCTCTATCCGCTGCTCGACCCCCGGGTGGGCCGATGACCTCTCTCGCATGGGAGCGCCGCAGGAGTTCGGCCGCGCGCTTCTGGACCTCGTACCGGACCCGTCGCGCCGGTCTCTACGGACTCATCGGCCTCGCCCTGATCGCCCTGCTCGCGCTCACCGCCCCGTGGACCGTCGGCGCCGACGTGCAGTCGGTGACCGAGGCGCCGGGCACGGCCCTGGAGCCGCCGAGCGCCGAGTTCCCGCTGGGCACCGACCAGTTCGGCCGCTCGCTGCTCGGCCTGCTGATCTGGGGCGCCCGGATCTCGCTGCTCGTCGGCCTGCTCGCGGCGACCCTCTCGGTCGCCATCGGAACCCTGGTGGGCATCATCGCCGGGCACTACGGCGGCTGGTTCTCGACCGTCGTCATGCGGATCACCGACTGGTTCCTGGTGATGCCGACGCTGGTGCTCGCGATCGTCCTCGCCACGGTCATGTCCCGGTCGATGTGGACGGTGGTCCTGGCGATCGGCGTGACCTCCTGGCCGACCACCGCCCGCCTGGTGCGGGCGCAGACGATCGCGGTGGAGTCCCGCCCGTACATCGAGCGGGCGACCGCGCTCGGCGGCGGCCACCGGCACGTCATGACCCGGCACGTGCTGCCGAACGTGATGCCGCTGGTCCTCGCGCAGACCACCCTCGGCATCTCGACCGCCATCCTCACCGAGGCGACCCTCGCCTTCCTCGGCCTCGGCGACCCGACCGTCGTCTCCTGGGGCGGGATGCTCCAGGACGCCCGGGAGGCGGGCGCCGTCTCCTCCGGGCACTGGTGGTACCTGGCCCCGCCCGGCATCGCGATCGCGCTCGTCGCGCTCGCGTTCACGCTGTGCGGCCGGGCCGTGGAGTCCGTACTGAACCCGAAGCTGGGGGTGGGGCGATGAGCCTCCTGGAGGTACGGGACCTCAGCGTCACGTACGGCACGGGCGCGGCCGCCGTGCCCGCCGTGCGCGGGGTCGACCTGACCCTGGAGTCGGGGACCAAGCTGGGCGTCGCCGGCGAGTCGGGCTGCGGCAAGTCCACGCTCGCGCTCGCGCTGCTGCGGCTGCTTCCGGCCTCGGCGCGGATCGAGGGCGAGATCCTGCTCGACGGCGACGACGTCCTCGCCATGTCCTGGGGACGCCTGCGGGCCGTGCGCTGGGCGGGCGCGTCGATCGTCTTCCAGGGCGCGATGCACTCGCTGAACGCCGTGCACCGGATCGGGGACCAGATCGCCGAACCGCTGCTCGTGCACGGCCGGGCGACCCCGGCGGCGGCCCGCACACGGGTCGGCGAGCTGCTCGAACACGTCGGGCTTCCGGCGGCGCGCGCCTCGGCCTATCCGCACGAGCTGTCCGGCGGGCAGCGGCAGCGCGTCATGATCGCGATGGCGCTGGCCTGCGACCCGCGGCTGATCGTCGCGGACGAGCCGACGACCGCGCTCGACGTGATGATCCAGGCGCAGATCCTGCGGCTAATCGAGCGGCTCGTCGCCGAGCAGTCCATCAGCCTCCTGATGATCAGCCACGACCTGGCGGTCCTCGCCGACACCTGCGACCGGCTCGCCGTGATGTACGCGGGCCGGGTCGTCGAGGAGGGGCCGGCGCGGGCGGTGTACGAGGCGGCCGCGCACCCCTACGGGCGGGCGCTGTCCTCGGCGTTCCCCCGCATCGGGGACCCCGCGTCCCGGCGGGCGCCGCGCGGCCTGCCCGGCGACCCGCCGGACCCGGCGGACCTGCCCGGCGGCTGCACCTTCCATCCGCGCTGCCCGGTGGCGGTGGACGTCTGCGCGGAGCTCGACCAGGAACTGCGGGAGGCGGGCGCGGGGCGCCGGGCCGCCTGCGTACACGTGGGGAGCACGGCATGAGCCTCCTGTCGGCGCGTGGACTGCACGTGACCTTCCCGGGCCGTCGGGGCGCGCCGCCCGCGCGCGCGGTGGACGGCGTGGACCTGGACATCGGCGCCGGGGAGATCGTGGCCCTGGTCGGCGAGTCCGGCTGCGGCAAGACGACGCTGGCCCGCTCGCTGCTCGGCCTGGTCCGGCCCACGTCGGGCACGGTCGCCTTCGACGGGCAGCCCCTCGCGTACTCCTCGGGGGCGCTGAGGGCCTACCGGAAGCGGGCGCAGCTGGTGCTCCAGGACCCGAGCGGTTCGCTGAACCCCCGGCACACGGTGTACGACGCGGTGGCGGAGGGACTGCGGATCCACGGGTACGCGGGGGACGAGCGGACGGCGGTCGCCGAGGCCCTGTCCCGGGCCGGACTCCGCCCCCCTGAGCGCTTCTTCCTCCGCTACCCGCACGAGCTGTCCGGCGGGCAGCGGCAGCGCGTCGTCATCGCGGGCGCGCTCGTCCTGGAGCCCGAACTGATCGTCGCCGACGAGCCGGTGGCCTCCCTCGACGCGTCCGTACGGGGCGAGATCCTGGCCCTCCTGCTGCGGCTGCGCGACGAACTCGGCCTGTCCGCACTGGTGGTGACCCACGACCTGGGGCTGGCGTGGAACATCGCGGACCGGGTGGCGGTGATGTACCTGGGGCGGGTCGTGGAGACCGGCACGGTGGAGTCCGTCCTGACGAATCCTCAGCATCCGTACACTCGGGCGCTGTTGTCGGTCCTCCCGGAGTCCGACGGCGCGCCGGTGATCCTGACCGGCGAGCCCCCTGACCCGTCCCGCATCCCCTCCGGCTGCCGCTTCCACGCCCGCTGCCAGCTCCTCGCCTCGGGCGAGGCGACCCCGGTCGCGGACGCCTGCCGGGGGCGGGAGCTGCCGGTGCTTGCGGGGGGTGGGGAGCGGGGGGTGGCGTGCCACTGGGTGACCCGCGGCTGACCCCGCCCGTTCGGGGCGGTGCCCCGGCCCGTTGTGGGCCTGCGCCGCGCCGTTGTGGGCAATCGTTCCGCCGGGGCGGAACGGGTGGGCACAACGGACGGCGCGCCCAGCGGCGCCTCCGCGTTCCGAGCCTGGACCCGCACGACCAGTGACGGTGCACCGGGGTGCGGGTCACGGCGCGGAAGCCTCT
>NZ_JBSHDU010000109.1:0-24808 GCF_053616475.1 Streptomyces sp. NPDC055815
TTGGTGACGTGCGCGGCCGGACTCCGGCCGGGGAATGTGGGCGGTGGCCCCCCTCACGCCGCCCCGCGGGGGGGGGGGGGCCGGGGCCCGGGGGCCCCCCGCACCCACCCCTGTGGGACTCGGCGTCGTTGGTGGAGGTCGGGCCGCTCCGCTGTGCTCCGGGCCCTTGCGTTGGTTGTCCGATCGGGCTCTTCGCAAGCGAAGAGCCCTCGGCGCAAGCGCCGTCGGACTTGTCGGGTCGGGTGCTGCGCACCCTTGCGTCTGTCGACCGGACCGGGCCCCTCGCAAGCGAGGTGCCCTCGGCGCAGGCGCCGCCGATCGACGTGCCCGGACGCTGTCGCGTCCGGGCGGCGGCGCACCACCGGCCCCAGCCCCCAGAAAGACCCCCCGGCGCGCCCTTCACCGGCCCTCAGCCCATCCCCAAACGGCGCGCCCCCGAGCTGCTCCCCCGCCTCGTCCGACCGGTAGACGTCGGCTCTCAGCGGGTCCTGGCTCGGGAGGTGGGTCCTGTCACTGCGGTGTCATCGCGTTGTCACGGAGCCTTGGTGGGGCTGGCCAGCCGGGCGAGCGGGGAGGGGCGGCCCTTGCGAGTGGCCCGGACTGCATTCCAGTCGATCGTGGGATCCGCCAGCAGTGCGTCGAGGTCGCCGCGGCGGAACAGCGCGACGGCAGGTGCGGAGCTGCGGGGCTGGTAGCGGCTGCGGACACGGGCCGCGGGGCGCAGCCGGCCCGAGCGGGTCAGGTGGCCGAAGTCGACGTCGCGAACGCCGAGGTGGCGGGCAGCGGTGTAGCGGTCGAGGAGGCGGCCGTCGCGGTGGGCCCGTTCCAGAGCGGCGCGGTCGGTGAACTGCTCCAGGGCGAGGCCGTCGTAGAGGGTGTGGCCCTTGTAGGAGCCGGTCCGGGGGATCAGGCCGGCTCGGGCGAGCTCCGCCACCGTGTCGGCGTCGGCGGGGACGCCGAGGCGGTCGGCGAGCAGCTCGGCGGCGCGGGTGGCGCCCATGTCGGGCAGGGTGCCCGTCGCCGTCCGGATCTCCTCGGCGCGGGCTGCGGCCGCGTCGACGAGGGCGGCCGACCAGCGCCGGCCGGCGACGTCGGGCGGCGGGATCAGCCCGCGCTCCAGGGCGCGCTCGAAACGCCACAGCTCGAAGCCGAGGTGGTCGGGGAACTGCTGGGGGCCGTAGTCGGCCGGCGCCTTCGCGGTGCTCTCGGACATGCGGTTCTCTCCTTCGCGGTCGCAGTGCGGTACAGCGAGCAGGTTGCGCCCGAAAGATGACGTAATGCGCCGGAATGTGTCAATGGGCTTGCCGGGGGCGGGAGTTCGGGGCGCGCCGATGGAACCGCGCTCGCGTACGCGAGGGGAAATATCACTCGGACGGGTGAACGGGGCGGCCGCGCAGACGACGATGCCCCCGGTCGGCCGCACGCGGGCACAGGGGCATCAAAGACGGTTGTGGCCGTTCCTCGGGGCCGGTCCTCGGTGGGCTCTCCGGCGGGGCCCCTGAACGCGCCCGGTCCCCTGCACGAGGCGGCAGGGGACCGGGCGGGGCAGCGGGGCGACGACCAGTCGGCACCCGGGGCCAGGCGCCAGAGTAGACCTCTGGGCATGCTCCGATGCGCTCGCTCTGGCGGCACATGGGCTGCTGTTGACGCGCCCCCAGAAGGTGTCGCGGTGCTGCTTGTCGGGTGATGGCCGGCAGAGCGTCTCGTAAGTCGTCGAAGACCCCGGGGCGCTGTCACTCGTCCCCGGGCCTCCGCACGCATCAGCCCTGGTCAGACCGGGGTTGCGGGGCTAAGGGCGAGGTCCTTCATGCTGCGGCAGGCGCTCCTCGGGGTTCGAACCTGGAACTCCCGTCCTGCCCATGACTCCTGTCGGGGGCTCACCCCGCGACGCAAGGGGTGAGGAGCTGCTCATGTACCGCCTGCGCGCCAAGTGGCGTGCCCATGACCTAGGAGGAATTCCGTGTCCACTGTCCAGCAACCTGCACCGCAGTCCGCCGAGGCGCCGGCGGGCGCTCGCCCGCAGGTGGTGCACCGCGCCGCCGAGGACGGCCCGGTCCTGCTCACCGCGCGCGCGGCGATCGTGGTGACCATGGGTGGGCTCATCGGCGTGGCCGTCGCCTGTCTGACGTACCTCGCGGACCACGGCCTGGCGGCCGCCGTGCTCGCCGGCCTCGGTGCCGGCGGCGCGGGCATCCTCGGGCTGAACAAGGTGATCGGAGGTTGACGGCACCTGGCCGGTCCCACCAAGGGGTTCAGGCCCAGGCGACGCCGAGGTCGGCGAGGGCGGCGCGCTGGTCGGGGTCGAGCTTGTCACGGCGCTGCTTCACGTTGGCGTACCAGATACCGAGGTTGTGCTCGTGCTCCTGGTCGTCGACGAGGAGGACCTCGACGTGGCTGCGGCCGGGGGCGGCGATGCCTTCGCGGGCGGTGTATTGGGCAAGGGCCTGGATGCCGAGCTGGAACTTGGCCGCCGCCTTTCCCGTGGCGCCGACGGTTCGGGCCCGGGCGGGGGCGGTGGGCTGCTCGGCCGGCTCGATGGCGAGAGTGGTCAGGCGGCGGCGCTGCTCGTCGGAGAGCTCGGGCCAGGCGCGCTGCTGGCGGATGATCCAGCGGCCGAGGTCGTCTCCGTCGAGGACGACTCCGGGAGCGATGGCGGGGAGACGGCCGTCGGGCTCGTCGGCGGCGAGGCCGGCGAGGACGCGGTGGTGGCGCTGCCAGTCGAGCGGCCAGGGGCAGTTCCAGTCGGGGTCGATCTCCGCAAGCTGGGCGGCTCGTACGGCGGCGCGTTCGGGATCCTTGCCGAGGCCGCCGGTCTTGCGGAGGTTGGCCATCAGCTGGCCGATCGCGATGCTGTCGGTGTCGCTGTCGCCCCAGGTGGCGTCCTGGCGGGGGGCGAGGTGGCCGTGGGCGTGGTGGAAGGAGCGCAGGGCGGCGAGTTTGGTCTCCCAGGCTTCCTCTCCGGGTTCCCAGACCATGCCCTCGTCGTCGAGCTGCTCCTTGCGGTAGGGCTCCAGGGTGCCGGCGCGCAGGTTCTTGCGCTGCTGGTGGACCCACCGGCCGAGCGGGAACGTCTTGGTCGCGCCGAGCTCTACCTCGGTGTCGTAGGGGACGGCGGCGAGGCCGGTGAGGTGGTGCTCGGCGCGCCAGCGGCGCAGGGCCTGGTAGCCCTCCAGCCAGACCAGGGATTCGGGGCGGTAGACGCGGGCGCGCAGGAATGCGGCGATCGTGGCGGGGTCGCGGGGGGTCGCGAAGTGCAGGAGGGCGGATTCGGCGGCGGCCTGCGCGGCGGCCTCGGCGTCCTGCTCCTCGTCGCCTCCGTCTGCGGGGGCCGTGGCGGCGGCTGGGATGATGCGGCCTTCCTCGTCGCGGTGGACGTGGATCGTGCGGTTCTCCTGGCCGCGGGTGAGTGCGCGGGAGGCGAGGTCGGCGACCATGTGCTCGGAGTGGGAGCGCAGGCCGTTGAGGACGGCGACGAGGGGGGCGTAGGAGGCGGAGGCGACCATGTCCCTGGGGTCTTCGCCGGCCTGGAGGAAGACGGGGACGATGACGCGGGCGGTCTTGGCGGTGCCGTCGGCGTTGGGCCTGAGGGCGCGGCCGATGTTCTGGACGATCTCGACCTGGGAGCCGCGGGTGTCGGCGAAGCAGATGGCCTCGACTCCACGTTCGCCGGTGATGTCGACGCCTTCGCCCAGGACGCGTACGGAGGCGAGGAAGGCGCGGTGTACGCGTCGGCCGTCGGCGTCGATTCCGTTGGCGAATTGGCGGATCGTCTCGCGGCGTTCGGCGACGAGGTGGTCGCCGCACAGCCAGGCGGCCCAGACGCGGTCCGGGGGTACGTGCCGTCCGGGGTCGAGGTCGTAGAGGCGGGCGTCGATGGAGGAGGCGGGCAGGTGCTCCGCGTCGGCGAGGGCGTCGAGGCCGGGTTCGACGGCGTACAGCTCGGCCGCGGTCTTGGGGAGCTTGGCGGCGAAGGCCTCGGCCTCCTCGATGCGGTGGTGGAAGGTCATGACGGTCTTCAGGTTGTGCTTGGCGGCGTGCTCCAGGAGCGCGGCCTGGAGCAGCGCGAGACGTCGGCCCCGGAGGGCTTCCTCGGAGAGGCCGAGGACGGGGTCGGGGTCGCGGATCTCAAGGACGTCGATCTCGAACCCGGCGAGGATCTCCCGCGAGATCGCCTCCGACAGGCCGAGCTCGTGGACCCACTCGCCATACGTGCCGTCCGGGTCGCTTTCCATCGAGGCGACCACAACCTCCTCGTCTCCCTGGCCGGGGCGCGGGGCGGCAAGAATGCGAGGGGTAGCCGTCATGTAGAGCCGGAAGGCGGCCGGGATGCGGGTGTTGTCGTGGATCGCGGCCCAGGGGCGGGCGGCGTCGCCGGCGGTGCCGTGGGCCTCGTCGATGACCGCCAGGTCGAAGGGGTCCATCTGTTGGCCGTAGAGCCGCTCGCCGCCGGCGAGGGCCGCCTCCAGCGGTCCGCGGACCTTGCGGCGGCCGGTGATGTCCTGGGGGTCGTCGCGGTCGACGAGGGAGGCGTACGTCGCGAACACGATCACGGGGCCGGTGCTCGCCCACAGGGCGAGCTGGATGGGGTTGGTCGTGGTGCGCACGCCGAGGCTGTCGAGGATGTCGTCGCCGGCGAGGGAGCAGACGGCGGTCATCGGGGCGGTGTGGCCGACGCGGCGCCAGGCGGCGGCGGTCTGCACCAGGAGGTCGAGGGTGGGGACCATGACCAGGATCCGGCCGTGGGGGAAGAACTGGCGGGCGGCGGAGGCGGCCGTGATGGTCTTGCCGGAGCCGGTCGCCGAGACGAACGTCGCCCGCTCCCCCGCCTGCCCGGGCACCTTAAGGTGCGGCCAGCCGGTCCACGACCGGATGGCGGCCAGACCGGCCGTCTGGTGTTCGCGCAGCTGAATCGCGGTCACGTTCCCTTGTCTCCTTCGGCCCAGGTGGTGGTGTGGGTCAGATGTGGTCGGGGTGGAACGGCGGCACGGACAGCGTCCCGTCGGGGCCGGTCTCGATACGTGCGGCGAGCTGGATGAGGATCTGTTCCAGCGTCAGGCCGGTGCGGGCGGCGGCCTGCCGGACCGGGGCGGCCTGGGCGGCGGTCAGCCACAGCTGCGGGGTGATGGCGGACGCCTCCTCGCGGCGGCGGGCCTGGTGTGCCTCGGCGGCCGCAAGGTGCTGCTGCCGGTAGGTGGCCCGCTCGTGCTCCCAGCCGGTGCCGGTCGCATCGGCGTCCGGGTCGTAGACGCTAGCGCTGGCCACCGCGAGCAGGTCCTGGATCCGGCGCCATTCGGTGTGCTTGGCCGCCCACGTCTCGGCCAGCCGCTGCGGGTCGACGGCAACCAGAAGGTCTGTCTCGGGGACCATCCCGCGGCGGGCGTCGCGGGCGGTCTCCCGCTCGCGCTCGGCCGCCTCGGCGACCTTGTCGGCGATCTGCTCGGCGTCCAGGCCCGCCGCCTGCCGGCGGACGGAGTCCCGGGCGACGTCCTGCGGGCTCCAGATACTCATCGGGTGCCATCCTCCTCTGGCGTGGCGGGCAGCGGGTGGGCCGGGTGGTGCCGCAGACCTAGGTCGAAGTAACTGCGAACGAGCAGAGACAGTTCACGGCCGACGTGGGCGGCGTGGCCCAGGGTGGGGTACCAGTCACCGCACCCACACTGGGCCTCGGTCCCGGACGTACCGGTCCTCACCTGATCGGTCGGGTAGTGGCCGGTGACCACGTGCGCGACCCGTGCGTCGAGGTCGGCCGGCACGACCGGGGTCGGGTCAGAATCCGATGCGGTGAAGTGCCAGGTGATCCACTGCCCGGCTTCCGGATCGTCAAGGTCCCCGTCGGGCTCCCATTCCTGGGTGTGCCGGACGCCCGCGCCGACCGCGAAGCGGAGGATCCGACCGGAGTCGGGGCAGGTGGCCTGGTGCCATTCGCCGAGGTGGCCCGCCTGCTGGGTGCACCGCAGGGGCAGCAGGTAGTGGGTGTCGGGGCAGAGCGCTCCCTGGTCGGTCACAGGTCGAACTCGATGTGCTCGACGTTCAGCATGCGCACCTCCTCCAGGCTCGCCGCCCGGGTGCCGCGCTGCTGGAAGTACACCTCCTTCAGGGCGTCCGCGACCGCCTGCCGCATCTGCTGCTCCCCGCCGCGCTCCTGCGCCTCGAAGATCCGCTCGGCGTGGCGCGGGGGGAGCGCGAGGGTCAGGTGCCGTTCACGGGCCTCGTCGGTGGTGCCGGCCGGGGCTTCGTAGCCGAGGCTGGCACGGACATCGATCATCAGGCCGTTCGTGCTGGCCGCCGCCTTCTTCGCCTTCTCCTTCACCTTCGGCTGCCACCGCTTGCTCGCCTCTCCCTGCATGAGGGCAGCAAGTTGAGCGCGCGGTTTCTTGATCTCACCCTTCACATACCGCTCCACGGTGCGCTGGGAGATGCCGAGGAGCTGCGCGACGGCCTTGGTGCCCTTGAGCTGCTTGACCAGGAAGCGCACCTGCGCGCCTGCCGACTTCGGAACGGGGCGGGTGAGGGCCTTGTCCAGGACGCGGTCCAGGCCCTCGCCGACCGACTTTATCACCATGGTCTACTCCCCCGAGTCCGGGCCGGCGGTGCCGCCGGCCTTGATGTAGCGGGCCAGGTTCAGCAGCGGGTCCTGGGTCTGCTCGCGCAGCTCCTCGGCCCACAGCGGGGTCCGGGTGCCCTCGTGCTTGACCATCCCCGGCGACACCCCGATCCGGAAGGAGCCGGGGATCGTCTTGCCGTCGGCGGTGTAGGGCAGGACGTCGAGCGGGGACGGGCCGTGGGCGGCGTACACCGCGCAGTCCGACAGGACAGCGACGGGATAGCGGCCGGTCGCGGCCGCGAGCGCGACCATCTTGCGGTGCATCCCTGTACGGGTCCGGGAGATCACGGTGTCGCGGATGTCCGGGCGCCACGTCGGACGGGCGAGCGCGGGCCACGGCTGGCCGGGCCGCCAGTTCCCGCCGCGCGCCTTCTCCCGGAGCTTGCCGATGCCGAACTTGCAGGTGCCCTTGATGGCGTCCAGCACGATCGCCGCCTCCGGGTCACGCTCCTTGTAGCGGTCCATCGCGGCCAGGTACTCGGCCGGGGCGAGCTTCTCGCCGACGCCGAGGTCGGCCATCGTCGCGACGTACGCGTCCCGCAGCCGCTTGTACCAGGCGTCCAGGTAGCGGCCCGAATCCGGGCGCAGCCACGCCTCGATGGGCGTGACGTCGTAGCCGAGTTCGACGGCGTAGGCGACGGTCGGGGTCGCGTACCAGGCCGGGCCCGTCGGGGTTTCGCCGGTCGGGGTGAACGGGCTGGGCAGCAGCTCGCCCTTGAGCTGGGTCCACTTCTTGCCGACCAGGACGCGGGAGAGGTCGACGTGGGACAGGTCGACCAGCCACGAGCCGGGTACCGCCGGGTCGAAGGCGGGGCGGGTGATGTGGACGGGCGGCGTCGACAGGCCCACGATCGCTCCGTTCGCACCGGCACCGAAGGCCATGTTGACGTCGACGCCGACCAGGTGCGGTGCCATGCACTCCGCGTCGGTCAGTTCCCGCGCCCAGTCGAAGGCTTCCTCAAAGACCCGCTCCTCGGGGCCGCGGACGTGGAACCGGGGCAGGTCCGCGAGGACCGGGTGACCGTCGACCGCCTCGCACGGCGGCGGGTCCATCGGGTCCGTCCCGAGCGAGCCCGGATTGTGGACGCTGTGCCGGCGGCCGTTCTCGTCCGCGGCCGACGCGCGGGTCGGCGGGTGCAGCGCGGTCATCAGCTCCAGGCCCGTCACCGCGGTCGAGCCGCGCGGGGTGATCACACGGGAGGCGTACAGGCCCAGCACGCGGGCGAGTTCCGCCGGCGGCAGCTCGGCAGCATGGCCCCAGGACCGTGCGTCCAGCGCCCTCCAGGAGGGGATGCACAGCTGCACGCACAGGCGGCGGCCGCCCTGCGCGGGGCGGTAGATCCGCGCCCACGAGCCCAGACCCCGCTTGGTCAGCTGCCACTCGGCCGCCTCGATCTCCCCGATCACCTTGTGCCCGTCGGGCAGGCGGCCGGCGAGCCGCTCCTCGTCGGTCAGCTCGATGGGCAGGCCGTAGTAGTCGAGCGCGGCCGGGGTCAGGACGAGGAGCGGGTCCGCATCCCGGCCCGAACCGTCCAGACGAGGCGCGCCCAGGCGGGCCTCGGCCAGCGTCCACTCCACCAGCGCGGGCAGCGTCTTGGCGGGGACGTCGAGGACCAGGCCGCCGACGCAGTACGCGGAGACCGCACCGTCCTCCACCGTGAGGACGGCGAGCGGGCCGTTGGCGAACCGCGGATCGGCTCCGACCGTCGTCGTCGCCGGCTTCGCCGTCGTCTTCCTCGCGGCGGCCGCCGGACGCCGCGGCGCCGACGTCGCGCGGGCCTTATTCGGCGGGGGCGCGGCGGCCGCGGACGGCGCCGAGGAGGTCTCCGCAGGTACCGCGACCGGAGCCGGCGGCGTCGGCGTCGGCGTCGGGGATTCAGCGGCCGGGACCTCGGCCGTGCGGGGCGCGGGGTACTTCTTCGCCCAGCCCTCCAGCAGCGCCAGGTACGGGGCCCGGCGCGGGGGCCGCGGCTCGCTGTGCCCGGACTCCCAGTTCTTCACCGTCTGCAGCGTCGTACGCAGGGTCCGCGCGAGCGTGGCCGGCGTGACACCCGCCGCCTCACGCAGCCGGGCACGCTCCTCGGGGGCGGGAAACTCCGGGCCCTCCACCAGCAAGGCCTCCACGGCCTGGAACAGCTCTTCCTCCGATGGCATGCGACCACCTCCAAGAAAACCGTATCACCTTCCATTGCAGATTTGGGCTTGGTTTTGGACGCTTTCGAGTGAACATGCTGGTCAAGGCCTTGAAGCCGCAAATCCGAATGGCCACAGATTGATAACGTTACGCTTCCTCGTACGGATGCAACGTGGCATCCACGGTCAGCCCCAGACCGATAAGGCAGGGCAGGGACCCTCGGTCCGTGTCCAATCCGTCCGGCGGCCGGTTGTCGCCAGTGCCGCATGCGCGCCCTCCTCACCGACCACCGGAAGGCCACCAATGACTGATCAGAATCCCGGAGCCGGCGACGGCGTGCGCACTGCTGCCGCGCACCTCGTAGCAGCTTTCACGCACCTCGGAGCCGAGCACAAGGCCCTGACCGCCGAGCAGGAACAGACCGCCGCCAGAGACATCCAGAGCACGGTGCGCCGGATGGCCGGGGAGATCAGGGATGCGAGCCGCATCCTGGCTCACGCCACCGCCTCCGTCGCCACAGCGCAGGGGATGCTCACCCTCGGCCTCGACGGACAGGTCGCCAGGGACGACCAGGGCGCGCACTACAGCCCGCTCGGCAGCCTCGGCAATCCCGACGAGCGGCTCTACGAAGCACTCAGCCTCATTCAGGTCGCCGCCCAGCACCTGGGCAGTGCGTATACCCCGACGAAGAAGCATCCCGCCCTGGCCGACGCACGACGGCCAGCGCAGATGCAGACGGCCCTGTCCCGCATGCGGGACGCCGTCACCGTACTGTCCGCTGAACTCACCGCCCGCGGCCAGGGCGAGCCCACCGAATTCGCCGAATGCGTCGGCTTCCTCAAGGACCTCGCCGAGCGGACGTGCCCCAGCCTCCCCGCCCAAGCGGGCCCGAACGCGCAGGAGGTGACCGCCGCGATCCTCGCCGATCCCGACATCGCACGCGCGGCCGCCGCAGCGCTGCAGCATGTCCCCGGCTAACAACAAGCCCGTCCCGAAGCGGCTGGAGCGAGTGGTCGAAATCGTCTGTCGCCGTCGCCGTTACGGGCATCGCGACCGTGGTGAGTTCCACCCACCATGCCCCTCTCAGTATGGCCATTCACCTGGGAAAAAGGGGTGAGAGCCTCTCAGGGTGCGGGGTGTGCTCACCATGGTGAGCACACCCCGCACGGCGACGGAGAGCGTGGACGGCAGAGCCGGGTGGGACGCGGTCGGCCCAGCGGTACTGCTCCCAGAGCGCTTTCTGGGCGCCGGGCCTCACCCACCCACGCCATCTCGGCGCGGGCTGCCGCCGACCCTACGGGAGCCGCAAGGTGCCAGGATCGGCCGGACCTCGCCGAGACGCCGCCGAGCGGGCCGGGACGCTGGAGGGCTGTGGCCGCGGTCGGGGCCGGCAGTCCAATCTCCGGTGGCGGCGCGCTCGGCAGCGGTCAGGGCGCGCGGGTCACGGGCGCCCGGCTCGGAGATCTCAGGGCCAGGGCCGAGGGCCCGGCGTCGTGCGGTTGTCTTGAACGGCTTCCGTTGGACCCGGGCGAACGGCGGGAAGTGGCCCCACCTCTCGAACGGGTAGCCGACGGCTCACCCGAAGCCCTGACGGCCTCTTCTCGCTGCCTGCGCTTGTGCGTGGGCCACCCGCCGCACCGCCGGTCGAACGCTTGGCGGAGCCACTTCTCACCGTTCCGGCGGGGCCACCGGAGACCGTCGCAGACATGCGGTACTCACTACCCCAGTCTCCCGCTGGCCGGGTCCGCAGGTGACACTCCGCACTCGCCACGTGCCGCACGCCGAGGCGGGCGACCAGCCGGGTACGGGCGCCGGGGTCTTGGTAAGCACGGTGGTAAGCGGCCGGAGCCGTGGTAAGTGCCGCCGCTCACACTCACCACGGCTGGTCAGCGCCGGTCACTACGCCCAGTGCCGCAGGTCGGGGACAAGGTGTTGGTTCTCGGTCTCTCTGAGGTCGCTCTGTATCGGTTGTCCGATGGGATCGGCACACTCAAGCCGTACCTGTCGGCCTGCCTCAAGGGCCCACGGAGGCGGGAGACCTCAAGCCGCGGCTCAGCCGGGACGCTCCGCTGAGCGTGCGCGGCTTACCAGAGGGTGGCGTGACGGTGCACCGAACGCAGAATCCGATACCACCCCCTATTCGACGCACGCCCCCACCAGTCAGCCCCCGACTACCCGATCGCCGCAAGACGGCGAGCGGAGGCACCTCAGCCACTTCCCGGCCCCAGCCCCGCTAGCAAAGTCCTGAGGTCAGCCACGACGGTGCCGCGCAGGCCGGCAGCGGCAGGGCCCCAGCGAGCGGGGCCGCTTGCGGCCACGGGAGCCCGCTCGCCGGTCCAGCGCGGCGTAGGCGCTGGCGGGGTGCAGGGGCAGAGCCCCTGCAACGACGACGGCGCTCAGCCTCCGGGTGTGCTGGTCCTGTGATGCGTATAGAGAGCACCAATACCCCGACGCTCTGACCTGCGAAAACACCGAAACCAATGGCATCCTGCGATGCCTATATCGGCATCCTAGGATGCCAATACCTGTCGCCTAGGGTCATGTCGTGCTGGGTCATCGAAGGAATCCCGCGATTCGTTCGATGACCAATGGCGACATGTCGTCTAGGGTCATCGAGGGAATCGTCAGGTTCCTCCGATGACCCAGCACGACATGACGTCTGCGGTAATATCGGAGGGTCACGCACTCAGCAGGTCAGGGGATGTACGTGCACCACAGGGCCCTGCGCCGGGAACTCGTCAACGAGGAGACCGGCGAGATCCATGGCTTCCTTGAGGAGCAGAAACGCCGCAGGTCTTACGCCCTCGGCGGCCAGTACGGACAGATCTCGTTCGAGCGTGTTCTCGACATGCTGGCGTACGAGTCAGGGCTCACCGGTGACGACATCCGTGCCTTCTTCTACTGCGGGATCATGACCTACAGGGATGGCGGCGCGACGGCCAAGAAGACCGCTGAGCACCTGGGCATCACCCCGCAGGCGTGTCGCCGGATCCTGAAGAAGTTGTCGGAGCACAAGATGCTCCTCGTCGCCGACGTCGTGGGCCGGACGATCAAGTACCGTGCCAGCCCGCACATCATCTCCGCCCTCTCAGGCGAAGAGCAGGCCATCGAGGCCGCCGCCTATCACCTGCCGACCCTCCCGGGACGACCCGACACCGCGAAGGACAAAGCCGATGTCACGAAGCCCGTACCCCGAGCTCGTCGAGTTGCAGGAGCGCATCAGCGGTCTGCCTCACCTGAAGCAGAACCTGCTGATGACGTACGCCCTCCAAGGCGGGCTCGAAGGACCAGTGGAGATGACGGCGGTCCAGTTGGCTGAGCTGGTGGGCGCAGCCGCCCCCCACTTCTCCCGTGCCCGCCGCGAACTGGAGCAGGACGGCTGGCTGGAGTACACCCACAGCGAAGGCCAGGTGAAGTTCTTCAGGCTCGGCGAGAAGGCCACCGGGCAGACCGTCGTTGTGCCGCTGAGGCGCGCCATCGGCTGACATCGAGCACGACGAAGGGGCGGAAGACACCGTGTCTCCCGCCCCTTCGTCATCTCCACGTGTCTGTGGACGCTCAGTCCTGCGCCGTTTCCGTTTCTGCCGCTGCCTCGGCTGGATCGTTGGCCTTGTGCAGGTAGAAGGGGCCGCCCAGAGCCGACAGGAACGTCGGCCGGGTGGTGCGCTTCAGGACCTGCTGTCGGTAGGCGACGCCGGTGCCGTACCGGCGGTGGTCGACGCCGGCGGGGTTGGTCTCCCATTCGGCCACGTGGTGCAGGACGTCGTTGAGGAGACTGGCGTCCGTGTCGGTTGAGTCCCCAGCCCGTAGCGCGCGCAGGATGGTCACGCTGGTGGGGAATGCGATCCAGGTGTTGGTCTTGTCCTCGGCGACGCTCGTGGCCAGCCGGATGAGCGTGGCGTCCAGCGGGTCTTGCTTCCAGGCGGTGCTTTCGAGGACCGGGCCGCTGTTCATCCATGTGTGGAGAACCTGGCACTCGTGTGAGTTGAGACCGACCGCGCTGCTGTTCAGCAGGTGGTGAAAGAAGCGGATCAGAACGTCTCGTCGCCGGGGCGTGTTCCTGCGGTCGAAAAGACAGTGCTGGCACAGCCAGCCCATCGGCTCGAACGCCCGGTGCAGCGGCGGGCGAAGTGGCCGCACTCGGCCTGTAGCGTCACCCGGCTTGATTGGTTCGTTGCACAGTCCGCAGGTCTGGGGGACGAGTGCCTTCTTGACGCACCGGGGCCCGGGAAGCTGGCCGACGCCGTCAGGACGGGCGTATCCAGAGCGCTGGGCCGGCTCCGGAATTTCCGAGGGGCTACGGAGCCAGGCGCTGAGAACGCGGACGGCTTCGCGGAGATCGTGTTCATCCGCATCCTGGAGGCTGTTCAGGCCGATCGCACGTGCGACCTTGGGTTCCGGTTCGGGACGCTTTCGGCTCGCGGTCCGGGCACGGAATCCGTTCTTCAGGAGCCGGAGAAGCCGATCCCTGCAGAGCTGATCGAGGTCAACGCCCAGCACCAGGTCGATGTCCAGGTCGAAAGTGCCCTGACCGAAGTCGTCATCGTCCACGTGTGCCTCCCGGCTGCCGCCCTGATCCGTGTCCACGATGCAGCGTCGGCTGAAGGCCACTCGACAGGGTTCACCCGCCAAGGTGGAAGGTGTCCTCCGATCGTGGATCTAGAACAGCACTGCTGACGCAGCGACGAAGCGGCCGGCAAGATCGCCTGTGATCAGTTTCCGGCTGCTTTGGTAAGCGCAGTGAAGAGTCGTGGTGAGTCGGCTACCACGGGACTCACCACGACTGGTCAGGCGGGGCCGACGGTCTGAACCTCGGGAAACCGGACCGGTAGCCGTCCCCGTGAGGCGCTGTGCGTCGATCTGAGGGGGGATCACCTCCCGCCCCACCCAAGGAGGCTTGGGAAGGGGCGAGCGGTCAGGAGAAGGCCACACAGCGGGTCAGAAGGGTGCACGCTGGGGTTCAGCTGCCTGCGCGGCGGTGACGGCGGCATCTCGCGCGGCTTCCCACTCGGCCTCTGCGGCGGCCTTGGCCAATTCCGCCTCGATCTTGCAACGCCCGCACAGACCGGCGGTCTGGACCGCACGTCCGCACGGTTTGCCGCCGTGGCCAGGGCAGTCGCCCACGTCCACGGTGGCGGGCGGCTCGGCGCACACCAGGCAGAGCCTGCCGTGGGCAACGACGCCGCGTCCGCAGCCGTGAGCGCAGGTGGGCTGTTCGCCGCCGAGGCAGACGGCGCACAAGTCCGTTTCGGGCAGGGCAAGACGGGGGCACATGCCCTCGTCCCCGGCGCAGGGTCGGTGTCGGCCCGCGCCGGCGACCTCCGCCTCCAGACGCACGCGCTTGTCCGCCCAGGAGGCCGGGACCGGCGTCTCCTCCGGGGCCAGCTCCTCACGCAGGAGGTCGTAGCCGCATGTCTGCTGGGCGGGAATGAGCCGGACACCGGCGGCCGGGCCAACCGCGATCAGGTCCCGCAGCCGACGGCCGACGATCGCACCGACCGTAGTTCGAAGCGGCTGGGGCAACGGACGGGCAAGCAGGGCGTGGCGAATCTCCTGCGCGGTGAACCCGATCTCCAACATTCCGGTGGCCACCAGGCCCTGGTCCCGCAGCGTCTCGGCGTGCGCGATCGACCACTCCGGTGCCTCCGCCGCCACCGCCCGCAGCACCTCCACCCCAGGCGTCAGGTCCACCGGCCGCACCACCGCAACCGGACCCAGAGCGGCACTCCGCTCCTCGTTGCTGCTGTCGTTCCCCGGCGCGGCGCCAGCCGCCGCCGGTCCCCCACCGGCCGTCACTGGCCCGTGCTCCTGATCCTTGATGACGCTGCCGCCCCCGTCCGTCCCTCCGTCCGATGTTTTTTCGTGCGCGTCTTCTACCTGCAGGGACGGACGGACGGACGGACTAGTGGGTTCTTGATCTTGGCTCTCAACATCACGGCTATAGACAAGGGCGTCATCCATGACGTCACCCGTCGCGTCATGGATGACGCCACCCGTCGCGTCACCCATGACGCTACCCCCCCTGTTGTGTTGTCCTGGGGGGTGGCGTCATGGATGACGCCACCCCCCTTCTTCGCCTTCTTCCGGCGGGCCCGCTCCTTGCGCCGTTGCTCCTCGCGCTTGGCCTCCTGGGCCTGCAGCTCCGCCTCGTAGGCCGTCCTCCAGGCGCCCAGGTCGAAGTCGGGGGCGTGCTCGCCCACCCATGCGTCCACATCCAGGCCGGGGACCGTGTGGCCGTACCGGGCGACGAGCTGCGGCGGGGTGCCCTCGGGAGGCGTCATGCCGTGGATCAGCCACGCGTCGTGCAGCTCGTAGAGGTTGGCGTCGTTCTCGTCGGGCTTGCCCTCCACCTTCCGGCGGTGGACCGTCACCAGCCCGATCTGCTTCTCCAAGTAGTCGGCGGCGCGGTCCACGGTCTGCTTCGAGCAGTCCAGACACGACGCCAGAGCCTCGCGATACGGGTAGCCCTGACCGGTATCGCGGGAGCTGACGTCTGCGTAGCTCACCAGGAGGTCGTACAGCGGCTTCGCCTTACCCGAGTTCAGACCCGGGTCGGAGTCGCGCGTCACGCACACGGCGAACATGCCGAAGCGCAGCCCCGAGGAGCCTGGACGGCTGACGCTCGGTCGGTAGGCACTGGAAGGCCGGCGGTTCATCGGGACACCCCCGCGAGGTACCCGTACGCCTCCAGGAGCTCCGCCTGATCGTCGTCCTCCCTGGCAGCGAGCGATTCCGCGGTGAACTCGGCGCAGTCGGGCAGGCAGATCCAGGCGTAGACACCGGTGGCGGTGAGCGACAGCCGTTCGCCCCCGGCCGCCGACCGCTGCGCGGTGACGGTCAGCAGCTGCGGGGCACCCGGGCGAGTCCTGACACGAGCACGGTCTGGTGGCGTGTCGCGCTGTACATCTCGTACGCTCAAGGAGAGCGCACCTCCACTCGAATCTCGTGTGCTTCTCCACCAAGGCCTGCACGCCTGCGGTGGACGTTCGGGCCCCGCTACGGCGGGGCCTGCTGCGTTGTGGTGCATCGGTCCTCGACTACTCGGGAGCGGATGCCCAACTCTTCGGTTCGGTGCTCACCACCGAGCTGACCACCGAGAACACTTCCTCATCACAAGACCGCATCTACTCGTGGTCAGTCCCGCGGTGAGGGGCGGCCCGCTACTTGGTGGGTTGGTCCGCCTTGTAGTAGTCACTGGTGGCCGGGCTGACCGGCCACTTCGCGGACGCCCCACGCGCTACCGGGTAGCCGACCGCAAACAACTCGGCCGACATACGGATGTCCTGGACCTCCACCACCCGTTCCAGCTGGCGGCGCTTCGCAGGCAGCACCGTGACGCGGACGGCTCGCAACAGCGGGACGCCGGTCTTGGGCATCAGCAGCGCCGCAGCTTCCTCAGGCATCGGCATGCGGGCGGATACTTCTTCGCGCCACTCCAGCGGCCGGCCGGCCCATTCCTCGACGCGGTCGTACATGCCGCCCGCGCCGGTACTTCCCTCAAGCGCGGGCAGTTCCTCGGTTACCCACGTGGGAATCCAGGAATCTGCGAGCTGGCGGTGCGTCTCGATATCCGGGTCACCGATGATCCGGCGGCGCACGGTCATCTCCGCGCCCGTCTCGACGCCGAGAATGTCCGCGACATCTGCCGGGGCCGGGGCGGTGGTGACGCGGGTCTGCTCACCGTCCGGATGAGGCAGCGCCCTCCAGTGCTGCACCTCCGGGCCGGAGTAGTACCCCAGCTCGTCGCGCTCGATCTGTCGACTGCGCACGGTCAGTCGAACGCGGTCCGGGAGCTCCCGGACGAAAACGCCGGTCCGCCGGCGGCTTTCGATCAGGCCCTCGCGGGTGAGCAGTCCGTACGCCTTGCGCACGGTGATGTCGCTGACGCCGTACTGCACTGCGATGGCTCGCATGAGAGGCAGCGCGGTGCCTGGGGCGTACTCGCCTGCCGCGATCCGTTCTCGCAGGTCACGGGCGATTTGCTCGTACTGAGCCACCATCCCTCTCACCTTCCCAATCGATCACCTGACACATTTAGCGTATACGCCAACCCTTGCGTGCGCCAGATCTGACGTATACGTTATCTCACGGCAGCGAAAGCGGCTCCCGGCGGGAAACCGGGAGCCGCCTCGTGTCGGCCGCTTGCGTCCGACACGCCTGGCTCGGTGCGGGAACAGCGAGCCAGGTTGCCGCAGTTGCCTGCGGCTGCTGTCGGACGCATCCAGGGTGAGTGGAGGACCGACATGTCCAGTGTGAACGACGAGGAACGCCGGGCGGCCGCGGCCGCGATGGAGGCGGCGCGGCGCGCGGCGCAGGACGCGCTGATTAAGGCGCAGGAGGCGCAGGCGCGGCTGGTGGAGGCCGTGCAGCAGGCCGGGGGTGTCCGGTGATGCGCGGTCGGGTGTTGTGGGCGGTGCGGCTGCTGTTCGCCGTGACCGTCGCGGTGGAGGTCTGGGGCGCGGTGACGGGGAACCGAGAGGTCCTTTCCGTGTCGGCGCTGGTGGCGCTCGCGCTGATCGCCATCAACCACGGTGTCGTCTCGGCGGGGGGTGCCCGGTGAAGATCAGTCACGTGTACCTCGGGGCGCCGCGTGAGGCCCAATACGAGTGCGAGACCTCGGAGAAGGCGGCGTACACGGTGATCGGCGCGAACGTCGTCGCGGGTTTCACCGCGGCCCAGTTCGCGCTCGATGCGGAGGGTCGGCGGTTCAGGACCCCGGGCGGCGAGCTGCTGACCGTGGTGGCCGTGACCGGCGGTTCGGGCGACGTGATCAGCGCCTTCGCGTTCACGGGGGGTCGCTGATGTACGGGCAGATGCGTGTGCTCCTGGTCGACCGGGCCGTTGCCGCGATGGCGACGGCGGCCCGGATCGCTCGGCTCACCGTCCGCCTCGCGACGCGGACGTCGATGGGGCCGGCCGACCTGTACGCCGCCCTCGCGACCGCGAAGTTCATGGCGGCGCACGAGCTGATCGAGACGGCCGCCGACGCGGCCGAGGAGTCCGGCGACCCGGACATCGAGGTGACCCACATCAACACGCCGCTGTGGTTCGGCGGGATCACGATTCACGAGGAGACCGAGCGATGAGCACGACGAGCAGCGGACCCTACGACTGGACGGCCGACGGCTGGGCCGACGAAGAGGCGTACCCGGGCGACCGGCCGCCGTCCCGGCTGGCGCCGCCGCGGCGGCCCACGCCGCGCCGGGAGTCGCGTTCGGAGGCGGTTCCGGGGGCGAGGGTGTCGTACGGCGAGCACGACGGCGGTTCGTCGCGGACGACGCGGGTCGCGAGCGCGGCGGGTGCTGCGGTGGGCGGGTTCGTCGGTGGGGCGACGGGCGGTTTCGTGCCGCCGGTCAACGTCCACATCAACGGTGGTGGCGGCGAGGGTGGTTCCGGCGGCCGCAGCGGCGGCGGCCGGGGAACGGCCCCGGCGTCCGGCGGGTCGGACCGTCACCAGGGCGACCGGATGATCTACATGGTCGAGAAGATCGAGATCCGCTCCGACCGCGACATCCTCGCCCTCGCGAAGGCCATCAACCACTTGGGCCGCGAGCTGCACCTGATCCTGGGCATGCGCGCCGAGGAGATCAACGGCGTCCTGTCCACGTACAAGGGCAAGTGGTACACCTTCGGCGCCTCCTCCCGGGTCAAGGCCCGGCTGGTCTCCGCCCACCTGAAGGTGTCCGCCGAGGCCGCGAAGGCGCTCGGGGTCGGCGCCCTGAAGATGGCCGCGGCTTTCGACCGTCACTTCGTGAAGCCCGAGCAGGAGGCCAAGCGCGCCCGGTCCGGCAAGACCGCCCCGAAGAAGACCTTCACGATCGGGGACAGCTGATGCCCGACAACGAGTGCTTGCTGTGTGGAGCGCCGGGCGGTGCCCCGTACTGCTCGATCGCCTGTGAGATCGCGGACAACCCCGACGAATACGAGGAGGAGTGATGGCACGGAAGAAGTCTGGGGCCGCCGTTGAGGCGGCGGCCCCGGCCGTCGGCTCCGAGGTGGTCGCGGTCGGCAAGTCCGTCGGCAAGGCGATCGGCGGGTACGTGCTGGCGAAGAGCCTGCCGTACACCCCGCCGTGGATCGCGGCGGGCACCCTGCCCCCCGTGGCGGGCGTGGCGGTGAACCTGCTGTGGGGCGATGAGGCGCTGTCGGCCGGCCTCGCGTCCGCGGGGATCGCGCTCGGCGGCACTGCCCTGGCCGCCGTCACGTGGAAGACCAGCGGCGCGAACACCAAGTTCCGCAAGTTCCGGCGGGCGCAGGCGACCGCGACGGTGGCGGCCGGGATGGGCTGGCTCACCTGCGCCGTGTCCGCTGGGCCTTTCGGGCGGCCGATGCTGGACCTGTGGCTGATGGGCGGCGCGCTCATCGCGGCGTCCTGGAACGCCCGCCAGCTCATGGCCGCCGGCCAGGGCGCGGACCCGGAGGAGACCAACGGCGGCGGGACGCTGGCGAAGCTGGCCGAAGCGATCGGCTGGGAGAAGGTCACTGTCAAGGACGCCAAGGGGACCGGCAAGGGCACGGTGAAGGCCGCGCTTGAGGTCGCCCCCGGTTCGACGATCGACGCGGTGCAGTCGACGGCCTCCAAGGTCGCGGCCGCGCTCCAGGTCCCGCCGTCCGGGGTGATCGTCACCCCGGACCCGGAGAACGCGGCGCGCGGCACGATCTCGATGCGCGTCGCCGACCTCCTCAAGAACGGCGTCGCCTTCCTGATGCCCGACGCCTTCGGCCTGATGCCCACGCACCCCATCCCCCTGGGCATGTACGCCGACGGCGAGCTGTGGATCATCGACCCGTTCACCGCGGCGATCCTCCAACACGTCCTGGTCATGGGCGTGACCGGCGCGGGCAAGTCGGAGCTGCTCCGCACGCTCCTGGCGCACCTGGCCACCCGCCGGAAGATGAGCATCTTCCTGATCGACCTGTCCAAGGGCCGCCAGACGGTCGGGCACATGGCCGACGGCATCGACTGGCTGATCCAGGACGCCAAGGAGGCCAAGCGGCTGCTGAAGAGCCTCCCGGCCGCCATCAAGGCGCGCGGTGACGTCCTCGCCTCCGAGGGCCTGGACCAGTGGACCCCCGAGTCGTCGCTCAACGCGATGCTCGTGTGGGTCGAGGAAGCCGCCGACGTCGCCGACTTCGAGGAGCTGGAGAAGATCGCGCGGGCCGCCCGCTCGGTCGGCATCTGGCTCGGCATCAGCCTCCAGCGCGCCACCTGGACCAACATCTCCACCGACGTCCGCGCCAACCTGCAGGGCTCCATCTGCATGGGCGTCGACGACGCCGGAGACGCGGGCTTCTGCCTGCCGGACTCCGTCGTCGCCGCTGGCGCCGTCCCCGCCTGGGGCAGCAGCCGGCCCGGGTACGGCTTCGCCACCGGCATGGGCATCGAGCCGGAGCGCTGGACGATGGAGGCCCGCTCCTCCCTCACCGACCGCGCGGTGCTCGCCGCCCTGGTTGCCGCCGCCGCCCCGTACCGCGACCCGCTCGACGCCACCACGGCCGCCGCGCTCGGCCAGACCTACGCCCAGCGCACCCACAGGGGCACCAACCGCACGACCCCGGGCATCGAGGCGTCGGCCGCGGCCGCCATGGACGCGCTGCGCGCCGCGATCGCCGCCGCTCCGCCCGGAGCCGTTGCGATCCCGGACACCCCGGACGCCTTGACGGTCCCGGCTCCGGCCACCCCGGCCGCCGCTCCGGGCGCGACGGCCCCCGCTCCGCCCAAGGCGCCCGCGGCTCCGGTCGCGGCCCCCACCCCCTCCGCACACCTCACCGAGGACGAGATCGACATGGACGACATCGAGGAGGCCGCCGCCGTGGAGATCGAGGACGCCTACGACGAGATCATGGGCACCATCCCCGCCGACCCCGAGCCGGACGCCGACTACGCCGGCCTCGGCCTGGAGGACGACGTCGTCGAGCCCGACCCCGACTCGGACATGGACTTCGAGCAGACCGAGCGGATGTCGACCGAGGACGCCCGCCACACCCTCTACACCGAACTCGACGGCTGGGCCGCCACCGGGCGCCTGGAGTTCGAGCCCGCCGACCTCATCCCCGCCACCGTCGCCACCGGCCGCAAGCGCCCGTGGATGCAGGGCGAGCTCAAGCGACTGGTCGAGAACGGCTGCCTCCAGCGCGACGGACACGGCACCTACGTGATCCTCCACTCCCCCCTCCAGCCCGCGTAACGGCTACAGAAAGTGACGGCCTGACAGTCAGAAGACACCCGAACTTCTGACTGTCAGGCGGCCGGGGGGCCCTAAAGAGAAGTCACAGATTTCCCCTGATGACAGCCCTGACAGTGCGCTCTGACTGTCAAAAACCCCGGTCCTGACATCCGCCTGACTATCACTCAGCGTAAGGATTCGCATGTACACCGGACGCCCGGAAGACCTGCGCCGCAAGGAGCAGCAGGCCACCGCCATCGCCGCCGAGATCGCCGACCTGCTGACCCGGATCGACTCCCTCGGCATCGGCCAGTGCCTGCCCGCCCAGGGCCGAATCGCCGGCCCCTGCTTCGACATCCGCCGCACCGAACGCGGCTGGACCGTCCGCGCCTGACCCGCCCGCCCCCGAGCCCGCCGAGGAGGATCCCATGGACCCGCAGCCCACCCCCAAGACCACCGCCGCCGACCTCATCGCGGCCGTCGAGGACGCCCTCGCCACGGCCGCCGGCGCCCCCGCCGAGCCGATGGCGACCTCATACCGCGACACCACCCCGGTACCCGCCGTCGGCGACGCCCTCCCGGTTGCCCAGCCCGGTCGCCCGCCGATGTCCCCGAAGGCGACCGACGCCGCCGTCGTGATGCTCGCGGGCGGCGCCGGAGTCCTCATGGCCGGTACCGGCGCGGGCGTCGCGCTGTGGGCGCTGGCCGGGGTCGACCCGGTCACCTTCGCCCTCGCCGCCGGCGCGCCCGTCGCGGTCGTCGCCGCCCTCGCCCGCCTCGTCCGCCGGGCCGGGCAGGCCGCGCAGCAGGCCGCCCCCATCACCCACCACCACACCTACACCGGCCCGGTCCGCCAGGAGCACCGCACGACCACCACGACCACGCGCGGCATCCTCGCCCGCACCACGATGAAGAACGGCCGGTGACACGGTGACCACCCGGCGCACGGTCCTGGCGGCCGTCCTGGGCACCCACGGCGAGCGCTGCGGATGCGAGGGCGCCTGCGGCTCTCACCAGGGCATCCGCTGCCTGACCCCGCACCGCGAGAAGCCCCTGCACGCCGCCCCCTACCCGCCCCGCACGACCGACGTCGCCAACGCCGCCGTGCCCGCCGAGGAGTTGTGGCCCTGGTGTCCGGCGTGCTGGCGCAAGGCCCTGAAGATCCAGCGGGATCACGCCGCCACCAAGCGCCTGCGGGAGCTCCAGGACGCCCAGGGAACCCTGTTCGACCCCGCTACCCTCACCGCCAGCTGACCCCCGGACATGCGAGCGGGGCCAGGGAGTTCGCTCCTCCCGGCCCCGCTCTACGACCACGGAGAACGCCCGTGACGCACATGGAAACCTACCCGCCCCGCCTCAACGGCCACGCCCACCCGGCCGCTCCGCCCACAACCGACCCCGCTCCGCACACCGGGGCCGGTGCTCCGCCCGCCTCCGGCACGGGGGAGACTGCCGGGATGCATGACCTGAAGACGACCGCCACGATCCCGGCCCCGACGGGCTCCGCCGAGACGGCCAAAGCGCCCGCTCCGGCGACCGAGACGGCCGATCCGCCCGCGAGCGAGACCGCTCCGCCGCGCACGGGGACGGCTCCGGCCGCCCCCCGGGCGTGGTCGGTCCGGGCGATGCGCGGAGTCATCATCGCGTCCGCGCTCTGCGCGGCCGTGGTCGCCGGCATCGGCTTCATCGGCTCCTACGACGCACTGCGCGGCCTCGCCGAGGGGCGCGGCTTCGACTGGTACTCGTGGATCTTCCCGGTCGGCATCGACGCCGGCATCGTCGCCATGTACGGCCTGGACCTCGTCATGGTCTGGCGCCGGATGCCCAAGCCCATGCTCCGCATGGTCGCCCACCTCCTCACCGCGGCGACGATCGTCTTCAACGCCGCCTCCGGCGAAAAGCCGATCCTGGTCGACCCGCTCGGCGCCGCCATGCACGGCGTCCTGCCGCTCCTCTTCGTCGCCGTCGTCGAAGCCGTACGGCACCTGATCATCCGCACCAACCGCCTGATCCTCGGGACCGAATCGGACCAGGTCCCGCTGCACCGCTGGCTCCTCTCCCCCTTCGCCGCCTGGGGCATCTACCGCCGCATGAAGCTGCGCGGCATCACCTCCTACCGCCGCGTCGTCGAGATGGACAAGGAACTCGACGTCTACGAGGCGTGGCTCAAGCACAAGTACGGCCGCGGCTGGAGGAAGCGGGCCGACGCCACCGCCCTGCTCCCCTTCGAGATGGCCCGGTACGGCCTGAGCGTGGAGGAGGCACTGGACCTGCCGCGCACGCAGCAGGAGGCCGACGACGCCCGAGCGGCGGCCGAGGCCGAGCGGATCGCAGCCGCCGCGGCCGGCGAGGAACAGCGCGCCCTCGACGCCGAGGAGCGAGAAGCGGAGGCCCAGGTTCGGCGCATGCGGATCGGCGCGAAGGTCGAGACCGCCGGGCACCAGATCGCGGCGGAGACCACCGCGGCGCAGGCGGAGGCGCGCGCAGCCGAGGCCACCGCGAGGGCGAGCGCGAAGGTCGCGGAAGCGACCGCCGAAGCCGAGGCCGACAGCGCCGCGCACACCGCCCGTCTCGCGGCGGAGGCGGCCAAGCGTGAGGCGGAGCGCTCCGCCGAGTCGGCGGAGCGGATCGCCGCGCGGGAGGAGGAGGCGAAGAAGACGGCCACCGAGGCCGAGGCTTATGCCCGCGCCATGGCCGCGAGCCGTCAGGCGAAGGAAGCCGAGAAGGCGATCGCCGAGGCCGAGGCCGAGACCGCCAGGCACCTGGAGGAGGCCCGGCGCGCCCATGCGGAGGCCTTCCGTCTGGAGGAGGAGGGCAAGACCGCTGCCGCCCGAGCGGAGGCGGAGCGTGCGGAGTTCGCCGCGCGGAAGGCGAAGGCGGAGCAGGAGGCGGAGGAGGCGACCGCCGCTGCCGCCCTGGCGCGCGAGGAGGCCGCCCGAGCTGAAGTCGCGGCGCTGGAAGCCGAGGACATCGCCCGCCTCTCGCCCGTCGAGCGCGCTGTACGGAAGGTCGCCCGCATGCTCCTCGCCGCCCACCCCGGCCTCCCCGCCGGCCAGGAGCCCCAGGGCTTCGACATGTACGCGATCTCCCTGGAACAAGTCATGGACGCCCTCGGCGTCTCCCAGACCATCGCCGGCCAGCGCCGCCAGGCCGCCGCCGAACTCATCACCAGCGGATACCGCGGCTGACCCCTACGCACCTCATGCCGAAGGGCGGCCCCTCAGGGGGCCGCCCTTCGGCATGAGGTCGCCAGCCGAGCAAGCGTCGTCGGTCAACCCGTCCAGTCCGCATGGGAGTCCGCGTGCCCCACCCGCCTGTCGAGGGTGCCGGGCGGCCGTCGGTAGACTTTGCAACTGTTCCTCCCCGACCGGTGTTCCTCCGGGGAGACAGGTCTACCGCGTGTCTGACGCATTCGCACATGTCCGTGCTTGAAGCCAGGCCCAGGCAGCCCAGCCAATCCGAGCGCCTACCGGAAGCGCCCGGCATGACCACCCACGCCAAGCGTGGGGTGGCCAGGCTCGGCTGCCGTCATGGCGTCTGCGTGTGGCTACCCCCAGAGCTCTGGAGGAGCTACATGCAGTCGAGGCTCACCACCCTCGCCATCGTCGGACTCATCGCCATCATCGCCGGACTCGTCTCCGGGATCATCTGGCGCCTGCTCGATAACTCCGTGTCGAGCGCCGTCGGCGCTGGAAGCGGCGCATTCGCCGTGGCGGCCACGCTGGGACTCGCGGCCGTGGCCTACGCCGCCCCGGCCTCGTGACCCCCGAGCCGCCGTGCCCCCGCAAGGCCACAGCGAGGCCGCCGCCGTGAGGCGGCCGGTTGCGGGGGTGTTCCGGAAATCTGGAACGCCCCGGAACGCCGAGGGCGTCATTCCCAAATTTTGGGAATTAGCCCACCGCG
>NZ_JBSHDU010000110.1:0-24243 GCF_053616475.1 Streptomyces sp. NPDC055815
GTGGATGTGGGTCAGCCCGCGGAGCGGATCGCGTTCATGCTGGGTGACAGTCGTGCGGTGCTGACGTTGACGACGGAGGAGATCCTGGAGGATCTGCCTGCGGGTCGGCATCGTCTGGTGGCGGTCGACGGGCCGCTGGTGGAGATGCAGCTGGCGGGGCTCCCCGACACGGCACCGGAGGTTTCCGTCGAGCCTGGTCAGGTGGCGTATGTGGTGTATACGTCGGGTTCGACGGGCCGGCCGAAGGGTGTGGCGGTCACTCAGGGTGGGTTGGCGAACTATGTGGGTGCGGTGCCGGCCCGCGTGGGGTTCGTCCGGCCGGGTGGTGGGTTCGCGGTGTTGCAGGGGCAGGCGACGGACCTGGGCAACACGACCATCTTCGCGAGCCTCGTGTGTGGGGGTGTGCTGCACTTCCTGGACGAGGAGGCGGTGACGGACCCGGCTCTGGTGCGGGAGTACGTGACCGGCCATGGGATCGAGGGTGTGAAGGCGGTGCCTTCCCATGTGGCGGCGCTGGGTGGTTCGGCCGTCGGTTCGGTGGGGTCTCTGGTGCTCGGTGGTGAGACGGCATCGCCCGCTCTGGTGGGTGAGTTGCTCGCTCAGGGTGGGGAGGTGTTCAACCACTACGGTCCGACGGAGACCACCATCGGTGTCGCCACGGGTGCCCTGTCTGCGGAGGATGCGGCGGCGGGGGTGATTCCGGTCGGCCGACCCGTCGCGAACACCCGCTTCTACCTGCTCGATGCCACGTTGCAGCCGGTGCCGGTGGGTGTGGTGGGAGAGCTGTATGTGGCGGGCGCGCAGTTGGCGCGGGGGTATGTCGGACGGCCGGGCCTGACCGGTGAGCGGTTTGTGGCCTGCCCGTTCGGATCGTCCGGGGAGCGGATGTACCGGACCGGGGACCGCGCACGGTGGAGTGCGGATGGTCGTCTGGTGTTCGCCGGTCGTGCCGATGATCAGGTGAAGGTGCGTGGTTTCCGGATCGAGCCGGCTGAGATCGAGGCGGTACTGGCCACGCATGCGCAGCTCGGGCAGGTGGCGGTGCTCGCGCGGGAGGACGTCCCGGGTGACAAGCGCCTGGTCGCCTACGTCGTACCGGACGATGCGGACACCGACCATGCGGCGCTCGTCGAATCGGTGCGGTCCTTCGCCGCAGCCAGGCTGCCCGAGCACATGGTCCCGTCCGCGGTACTGGTCCTTGAGGCGCTGCCGCTGACCGGTAACGGCAAGCTCGACCGCAAGGCCCTCCCGGCTCCGGACTACGCCGCAGCGGCGGGTGCGGGTGTCGGGCGGGGGCCGGCGACGGTGCAGGAGGAGATCCTGTGCCAGGCCTTCGCTCAGGTTCTCAACGTGCCCGTGGTCGGCGTCGACGACGACTTCTTCACCCTCGGCGGGCATTCGCTGCTGGCGGTCTCGCTGGTGGAGCTGCTGCGCGGCCGGGGCGTGGCGGTGTCGGTGCGGGCGTTGTTCCAGACGCCGACGCCGGCCGGTCTGGCGCGAGAGGCCGGACCGGACGCGGTCGAGGTGCCGGAGAACCGGATCCCGGCCGGTGCCGGGCGGATCACCCCGGACATGCTGCCGCTGGTCGACCTGACCGGCGACGAGGTCGAGCGGATCGTCGCGGCCGTCGACGGCGGCGCGGCCAACATCGCCGACATCTACCCCCTCGCCCCCCTCCAGGAAGGCATCCTCTTCCATCACCTGATCACTGGTCAGGACACGGGCGACGTCTACGTGTTGCCGATCGTCCTCGCACTCGATTCACGCGAGCGGTTGGACGCGTTCCTCGCGGCGCTCCAGCGGGTGGTGGACCGGCACGACATCTACCGCACAGCCATTCTGTGGGAGGGGCTCGGCGACCCGGTCCAGGTGGTGTTGCGGGACGTGGAGCTGCCCGTCGAGGAGTTCTCTCCCGACCCGGACGGGGGTGAGGTCGTAGGGCAGTTGCTGGCGCATGCCGGTGGCTGGATGGATCTGCGCAGTGCTCCGTTGATCCGGGCGCACGTCGCCGCCGAACCGGGCAGCGACCGGTGGGTGTGTCTGGTCCGTATTCATCAGATGGTCCGGGACCACACGAGTCAGGAGGCGTTGCTGCGCGAGCTCGGTGCGTTCCTCTCCGGCCGGGGCGACGCGCTGCCCGCTGCTCTTCCGTTCCGTACCTTTGTCGGACAGGCGCGGCTCGGCGTGACCCGAGCGGAGCACGAGCGCTACTTCGCGGAGCTGCTCGGCGACCTCGACGAGACCACGGCCCCGTACGGGCTGCTCGACGTGCACGGCGACGGCAGCGACGCGGAACGCGCGCGGTGGTCCGTGGAGGAAGAGCTGGCGGACCGGGTGCGCGGGACGGCCCGGTCGCTCGGGGTGAGTCCGGCCACCGTGTTCCACTTGGCGTGGGCCCGTGTCCTCGCGGCGGTCAGCGGCCGGCACGACGTGGTGTTCGGCACCGTGCTGTTCGGGCGGATGAACGCCGGATCCGGGGCCGATCGTGTGCAGGGTCCCTTCATCAACACGCTGCCGGTGCGCGTCCGGGTGGGGTCGGCGTCGGTGCCCGAGGCCTTGTTCGGTCTGCGGGACCAGCTGGCGGAGCTGCTGGTGCACGAGCACGCGCCGCTGGCGCTGGCGCAGCGGGCCAGCAGGGTGCCGGGCGGCAGCCCGCTCTTCACCTCGATCTTCAACTACCGGCATCATCAGGCCGCCCCCGAGGCGTCGGAGCAGGACAGCGGCACCGTGCTCGAAGGAATCAGCACGCTGCTCACCCGGGAACGCACCAACTATCCCGTGGCCGTCGCGGTGGACGACGTCGGCTCCGGGTTCGTGCTGACCGTCGATGCGGTGGCCGCCGTGGACGCCGCGGCCGTCTGTTCGATGCTGCACGCCTGTGTGGACAACGTGGTGGCCGCGTTGGAGACGGCGCCCACCACGCGTCTCTCGGCGGTGGAGGTCCTGCCGGCGAACGAGGTGCAGCGGGTTCTCGCGGAGTGGAACGGCGATGCGGACGAGCCGGTGGCGGCGCGGACCGCGGCGGAGTTGTTCGAGGCGCAGGCGGCCAGGACTCCCGACGCGGTCGCTGTCGCGGCCGGCGAGACCGAGGTGTCGTACGCCGAACTCGACGCGCAGGCCAATCGCCTGGCGCACCACCTGAGGACGTACGGGGTCGGGCCGGAGTCCGTCGTGGCGCTGTGCCTGCCGAGGGGCGTCACGGCCATCGCTGCGATCCTGGCCGTGTGGAAGGCTGGTGCGGCCTATCTGCCACTGGACCCGGAGTATCCGGCCGAGCGGCTGGCGTTCATGCTCGCGGACAGCGGCGCGGGCGTCGTCGTCGGGGAGAGCGACCTGACGCGCCACCTGTCCGTACCGGCGCTGCCGGTGCTGAACCTGGACGCCCCGGAGGTGTCGGCCGCTCTCGCGGCGGCGCCCGTGACCGCGCCCGGCGTGGCCGGCGTGCCCGACCAGCTGGCGTACGTGATCTACACGTCGGGTTCGACGGGACGGCCCAAGGGCGTGGCGGTGTCGCATGCCGGACTTGCGGGCCTGGCCGCCGCGCAGGTGGACCGGTTCGCGGTGGAGCGCTCCAGCCGCCTGCTGCAGTTCGCGTCGCTGAGCTTCGACGCGGCGGTCTCGGACGTGGTGGTGGCTTTGTCGTCCGGCGCGTGCCTGGTCGTGGCCGGAGCGGAGGAACTACTGCCAGGACCCGGTCTGGCCCGGGTCCTGGCCCGGCACGGCGTGACGCATGTGACCCTGCCGCCGGCGGTACTGGCCGAGCTGTCACCCGAGGACCTCGCCTCGGTGACCACGCTGGTGTCGGCCGGTGAGGCGCTGGGCGGGCAGCTGACGGAGCGCTGGGCTCCGGGCCGGCGGCTGATCAACGCGTACGGGCCGACGGAGACGACGGTGTGCGCGACGATGTCCCGGCCGCTGGCCGGGGGAGACGCCCCTGACATCGGTGGTCCGCTTCCGGGCGTCTGGGCGTTCGTCCTGGACGGGGGCCTCGCCCCGGTGCCGGCCGGGGTGGTGGGCGACCTGTACGTCGCCGGCCCCAACCTCGCCCGGGGGTACGTGGGACGTGCGGGTCTGACGGCCGAGCGGTTCGTGGCGTGCCCGTACGCGGGAGCCGGGGATCGGATGTACCGGACGGGTGACCGGGTGCGGTGGACCGCTGACGGCCGCCTGGAGTTCGCGGGGCGGGCGGACACGCAGGTGAAGATCCGGGGCTTCCGGGTGGAGCCGGAGGAGATCGCCTCCGTACTGACCGGGCATCCGGCGGTGGCTCAGGCCGCGGTGACCGTACGAACGGATGTCGGGGGCGACGCGCGGCTGGTCGGCTACGTCGTTCCGGCGGACGGCGAGGCTGCCGACGACGGCGCGCTGCGTCGCCAGGTGGTGGACCACGTGGCGCGGCGCCTGCCGCAGTACATGGTCCCGCAGGCGGTCGTGCTGCTCGACGCGCTGCCGTTGACGATCAGCGGCAAGCTGGACCGCGCGGCGCTGCCGGATCCGGACGTCGCGGCGCTGGCGGGGACGGGCCGGGAGCCGGCCACGGAGCAGGAGAGGATTCTCTGCGAGGCCTTCGCACGGGTGCTGGGCCTGCCGGTGGTCGGGGTGGACGACGACTTCTTCACCCTGGGCGGGCATTCGCTGCTGGCCACTCGGCTGGTCAGCCGGCTGCGTGCGGTGCTGGGCGTGGAACTGTCGATCCGCATGGTCTTCACGGCGCCCACGCCGGCCGCGCTCGCAAGCCGGCTTGCCGAGCGGACGAGTCCGGCGAAGGCCAGGCCCGCCCTGCGGCGGATGCGGGAGCGGAAGGAGGACTCGTAACCCGTTCGACTGCACCGACCACTGCGGGGGCGTGGGGTGCGATGGCCTCGGACTGCCTCCGTACACACGCCGAGCGGTCCCTCTTGGGGCAGGAGGGACCGCTCGGGGGTCATGTGCTCGGGGCTACCGCTTGTGACCGTGCTGCACGTCCAGGCAGAGCGCCCAGACGTCGGAGTAGCTCCCCTGGGACGGGGAACCTCCGCTGTGGGTGGCTGCCGTCCAGTACGAGGGGTTGGTGTCCCCGTCGCCGACAGGGGTGCCGGCGGCGTCGCTGGGGAAGCTGCCGTTGAGGTGGGGGCCGCCCGAGGTCGCCTTGCTGAAGTCGGTCGTGGTCACGTTGCCGCCGCTGATGGCGGCGCCACCGCTGACCAACCGACCTTCCCCGCGGGAGCAGCCGGTCGTCGCCGTCTGTCCCGTGGAGGCCGTGTTCGGGCCGCTGACCTCGGTGAAGTGGACCGTCGTGGACACGTGCTCGAGGTCGATGTCGTCCGTGCTGCAGATCGCGTAGGCGTACGTCATGTTGTCCGCCCCGCGTCCGCCGCCGATCCCGCCGACCGCCGTCCAGGAGTCGGGGTCGCGTTCGCCGTCCCCCGCCGCGATCGAGCCGAAGTGGTGCTCGGCGTCGTTGAAGGTGGGGAAGCTGGCGATCGGCTTGAGGCTGCCGACACTGGCCGGTGTGGTGCGGGCGCCACCGCCGATCAGGACGGTGCCGGCCGGGCAGGTCGCCGTCACGAGCTTGGACGACAGCCCGGTGGTGGGGCCGTTGGCCTTGTTCATGACCACCTGGGTGTGTCTGATCAGGTTCGACTGCAGGCAGATCGCGTACGGGGTGGTGGAGAACGCCTCGCTGCTGCGGCTGCCGCTTCCGCCGAACGCCATCCAGTGCGTGGGGTCGGTGCCGACGACCCCCGGAGTGTCGACGTACTCCGTGGCGCCGTCGGCGCTGGGCACCATGCCCATCACGTGGTTGCCGTTGGACATCTCGTCGTTGCCGATGGCCTGGTCGGCCCCGCCCCCGGAGACGAGGCCGTCGGGGCAGTCGGCGTGCGAGGAGACCCCGGTGAAGGGGGTCGCGGGGCCCATGGTGGCCCCGGGGGTGACGACCGTGACGTCCACGGTCTTGCCGTACGCGGCACTTGGCACCGCGACGGTCAGCAGGGCGGCCAGGATCAGGGCCTTGCTAGCGGCGGAGCCCCGCCGGATGGTCGTGCTCATCGGATTCTCTCTCGTGTCGGTGCGTGTGTGCGTGTGGATGGCTCGCTATCGGGAACGGCCTTCTCAGACACCGTCGTTGGCGCACAGTGCCCAGGCGTCGGTGGAGGTGCCGGGGGAGGACTGGCCTCCGGTGTGGGCGGAGGCCGTCCAGTAGGCCGCCGTGGTGGTCCCGTCGCTGACCGCGGCTCCGCCGGAGGTGCTGGGGAAGCTTCCGTTGAGGTGGTCGCCGCCCGACCCCGGACCCGTGAAGCTGGTGATCGTCACGCTGCCCCCGCTGATCGCGGCGCCGCCGCTGACCAGGTTCCCGTCGCCCTGGCCGCAGCCCACGGTCGCCGTCTGGCCGGTGCTCCCGGTGGTCGGGCCGCTGACCTCGGTGTGGCGGACCTTCACCGTGGCACCGCTGACGTTGATGCCGCTTCCGCTGCAGATCGCGTAGGCGTAGGTGAAGTTGCCGCTGTTGGCGCCGGAGTCCCAGCCGACCGCCGACCAGGAATCGGGGTTGGACTCTCCGTCCGCCGCGGCCTTCGCGCCGAAGGCGTGTGCCGAGTCGTTGAAGGTGGGGAAGCTCGCGATCGTCTTGAAGCCGCCCGTGTTGCCCGGAGTGGTGCGGGCGCCGCCGCCGAGCAGACGGGTGTTGGCCGGGCAGGTCGCGGTGACGCGGCCCACGGTCGCACCGGCGGTGGGGGTGTTGGCCTTGTTCATGACGACCTGGGTGTGGTTGATCAGAGTGCTCGTGAGGCACATGGCGTAAGGGGTGGTGGAGAAGGAGGCGTTGACCTGGCCTCCGCTGCCACCGATGCCGAGCCAGTGCGTGACGTCGGTGCCGACGACACCGATGGAGCCGGTGTACTCGGTGGTCCCGTCGGAGCTGGGCGAGGTGCCGTTGACGTGGTTCCCGTTCACGCTCGCGCCGGTGCCGATGGCCTGGTTGATCCCACCACCGGAGATGAGACCGCTGGAGCAGTCCGCGTGGGTCGATATCTCGGAGTTGGCGGAGGCGGGACCGCTGGTGGCCCCGGGGGTCTTGACGGTGACGGCCACGGTGTTGGCGTACGCCGACCCGGGCATCGCCAGGGCCAGCACGGCGCCCAGGACCAGTGCCTTGCTCAGGGCAGGGCGCCGCAACAGGTTTCTTGTCATCGGATTCCGTCCTTCGATGGTCGGCACGGCGATCAGGGACCGGAGGTCCCGGGGGAGCGCGGCGCCGTGGAGGGGAGGGCCTTTACGGGCGCCTACCGGTCCGGCTCTTCGGGGTGTTCCCCTGCGGACTGGCGAGACGGGCGGGCTTGATCACCGCTGTCTCTCTGGTGAGCGCTCATCCGAGGGTGGGGAGCCAGGAGCCCGGGCGCTCTCGCACGGAGGGTCACCCGTACGACGCAGATGCGGACTGTAGCAGGATGATTGGCTACCATCTACATGCCAGATTCCCAATCCGCTTCGCACATATGTATCCGCTGCAATACGCGGCTGCCGCTCATGCCAGTGAAGGCCCGGGGAGACGGGTGGGACGACTGTGCGGGAACCCGAAAAACCAGCCGCTCGCGGCGGCTGGACTGGATGATCAACCAGGGGAACCCTCGGCCGGCACCGGGGCGGACAGGAACGGCGCCGGGACGCCCGGAGGTGCAGACGGCCCACGGAAGGGCCGGCGGCGGGCACGACAACCCCTGCGCCGCATTGTTGACGGATCGCCATGTCTCATCCCGGGGGAGCGGGGTGCGATGCCGTAGCTTCTCCCTGGTCGGCAGCTGATCGCTCCAAGGAGATCGCCCGTGCAGGAACGTGTTCCTCGACGTGCCCGGAACCGGTGGCTCTCCGAGCGGCGCAGGTCGGGGGTGAGTGCGGCGCTCGCCGTCGGGACCGCAGGGCCCCTTCTAGGCGTCGACGGCAGTCGGACGCGGACGTCAGCGGCCGATGTGGGGGTCCTCGTACTGGCGGCCTACCTGCTTCCGTACTTCCTGCTCACCTCGGTCGCCTTCTCGACCGCGTCCCCGGAGCGGGTACGGAGCTGGGCCCGGCGCAGCGAGCGCGGCACCCGTCCTCCAGCGGTACGTCCTCGGTGCAGCGCCCGGGCCGGGGGTCTCCCTCTTCATCGCCTCCGGGGCCTTCGTCGCGGCGGTGGTCTGGTTCCCGGGGCACATCGACGCGGCGCTGCCCACGGCGGCGCGTGGAGTGGTGGCCCTCGTCCTGGTCGTCGTCGCGTGGATCTGCGTGGTCGTCGCCTTCTCCGTGGCCTTCCACGCCGACGACCTCGTCGAGGACGAGCAGGCGCTGGAGTTTCCCGGCCCCGAGGAACCCGTCTGGGGTGACTACGTGTACTTCGCGCTGTCGTTCGGGACGACGGACGTAAGCGTGCTGACCAGGGAGATGCGCCGGACGGTGGCCGCCAACGCCGTCATCGCGTTCGTCTTCAACACGATCACCGTGGCCGGCGCCGTCTCCGCGCTGAACACGGCTGCCTGACTGCCGGCCGGGGACGGCCAGGTCGCATCTGAACAGAGCCGTACACCATGAAGTCCGCTTCCTCCTGGCGGAGTTGGGCGTAGGTCAGGACAGCGAAGGCGCTCGACGTGACACCGCACGGCCCGAGCCGGCCGATCGCCAGGTGTTCGGGACGGGGGAACTCGGTGCCGGGGAGCGGCGCGACCACTGGGAAGAACCGTCGTTGAAGCCACCCTCGACGTTGAGCGCGGCCCGCACCCGCACTCGCACCCGCAGCGGCACGCGCTTGTCGCGCAGGATCATCAGGACCGGGGCGAGGTCCTGGTGATGACGACGAGGGCCGCGACGGCGAGGAGCCGGGAGAGCGGACACCGAGGGGTCGGGGGAGCAGAGGGGTGCCCCGAGTCTTTGGTCAAGTTGGTCAGGTGTGGGTTCGGGGGCGTCTGGAACGATGTGTCCGTGCATGCTGATGATCAGGTTGGTGAGGGGGTCCCCGCGGAGCTCGCGGTGTTCCTGCGGGAGGCGGTCGGCGGCCGCCCGGTGAAGATAGCTCCTTCCGTCTGCGAGGGGTGCGGCGGTCGTGTGTTCTTCGTGCTGGTCAACGCTTCCGGCGCGGAGCGGGAGTGTACGGGCTGCGGCAGCCGTGCTTTCGTCGCGGACAGCGAGGAGTACTGGAACGAGGAGTCCTGGGAGGACGACGAGCCCGGTACGGCTGGCTGCCCCTGCGGGAGCGAGGAGTTCGAGGCCGCGGTCGCGTTCTCACTTGGCGACGACGGATCGGTCCGCTGGGTAACCGTGGGCCTGCGGTGCATCAAGGATGGATTCTGTGGGGTCTATGCCGATTGGAAGATCGACTACGGCCCCACGCATCACCTCCTGACCATGGTCTAGGTCTGCGGAGCGACAGCCCGAACGGGCTACGGTTCGTAGGAGGCCCGGGAGGCCGGGTCGCCCAGGGCGGCGAAAGCGGAGAGGGAGAAAGACCGTTTGAGCTGCTTGTTTCCCCCGTCTGGAGGGATGTTCGCCGCGGATCGAGGAGCCCAAGCCTCGGGTCGCGGGGGCGAGATCGGCACAGGCGGCCAGGTGGCCGGCGGTCGGGAAGGTGGTGCCGTCGCGCACCTCGATCAAGATGCGGGCTCCGGGCAATCCTCACAGGTGACGGGACGGCCGCCGGCTCCGGACGCTCCGCTTGCCCCGGACTCGTCCCGGCGGCCGGTCAGCCGCGCTCCCTGCTCCTCGCCGACACCTAAACCGGGTCGTCAAGGACCTCCGGCCGACGCCGTCGTCGGGAGCCGGTGAGGCGCGGCAGTCCGGATGCGTCCGGGGCCGTCATCTCCCCTTGGTGCGGGCGGACTCGAACGCCGCCAGTGGATCGCCCTGCGTGCGCCACGGCCAGCTGGTGACCTTTCCGCCGATGGTGTCGAAGAGCGGAGCGGCTTCCCGGCGCCTGTTGGAAACCGTCAGCGCGTAAGCGAGCAGATTGAGATCGGCCAGAGTCGCGGCATGACTGAAGAACGCCGGCTGGCCCCACGTGGCCGCTGCCCGCTCCAGGAACGCAGCCGTCTGCGGATTGTCCCAGTGGTTGCGGGCCAGCAGCGCGTCCGTACCGCCACGCCCCACTATCGCGTGGTAGCGCATCACATCAGCGGTGAGCTCGACGGCGGCACAAGGTGCGTTCGCCGGCATCCGTATCCGGACGGAGTCGACGAATTCCACCATCTGGGCGGTCGACCCGGCTTCCTCGGGGCTCAGATAGGCGAGCATGCTCAGGTATGCCTCGCGATGCCATCGATCCCGCGTCAGGATCTCGTTCCAGATCGCGAAGACGTCCGAGTTCGGGTAGCGCTCCAGACGTGCGACGCCCAGCATGACGAGCCAGGGCGCAGGGTCCCGCGGGTCGATCTCGGTCGCCAGCAGACACCTCTTCCATACGGAGGACGCATCGGCCAGAACACCGGCGGTGCGCCCCTGTTCGAGCTCGGACCAGGCCTGCAGCACCAGGGCATCCGCGTTGCGGGGGTCCCGCGTCACCCATGCGCCCGGGAGGTGCGACTCGGACAGGAATCCGGCCAGAACGGACAGACGGTGCGTCCGGCGGTCGAAATCCTCAGGGCTCTCCTCCATGAATCGGGCGATCTGAGCCACGCAGATATCCGTCGTCCCGAAGGCGCTGGACCGGGTCGTCGAAATCAGACGCTTCAGGAGCTTGCCCAGATCGGCGTCGTCGAGCTCCGGGGCAATGCGAGGACGCCTGCTGCGATTTGAAAGGAATGCCATGAAGAGATACTAAGAGTGACGCAACGCAACGCAATGTTCTGACCTGGATCGTTACCGGATGCTTGCCGCAGCCTGAACGCCAGGTTCCAGCACCCCGCATCGTCCGGTTCCGCCCACGGCCGCCACGTGCAACGATCCACACCGTGATCGGATGGATGCGCCACACGCCGCGCTGGGCGGTCGTATCGGTCTGCGGTATCGCAGCCGTCCTGCTCTTCGTCGGTGCTTCCGCGCACGTCACCGACCTCCTCAGCCACGGTCTGCACCCGTACGACTGGGCACCGGGCTGGCTCAACCTTTACTGGTCATCGCTGGCGCTGCTCGATGTCCTCGCCGCCGTGTTCCTGATCAGGGGCAAACGCCGAGGGACCGACCTCGCCTGCGCCATCATGGCGACCGACCTCGCCGCCAACTGGTATGCGGTCTACGGCATCCAGCACAGCAGCTTCGCCGCTCAGCCCGGCCTTCAACGACTGACCGTCTTCGCCGCACTCGTCCTGGGAACGGCACCGTTCATCCGACGACACCTCACCCATTGAGACCTCGTGGCTCCCGGCCTGGTGCTGCTGGCGGGAAAGCAACTCGCCCGTCGGCGTCCCGATCAACGCCTACCGGACAATTCGGCGGCAAGACGTCGTTTCCTACGGCTGCGGTGCGGAGCGGACAGCTGCAGGGAATCCCAGTTCGTCCAGCAGCGCGTCGAACAACTCCTCCACGAACGTCCCCTGCGTACGTAGCAGTTCCTCGATCCGGGCCTGATGTGCCGCGGCTTGGGCACCGGCTGTTGAAGCCCACATAAGAGCGGCTTCGGCGTCGGCCGGCACCTCCGCGTCGAGCTCTGCTCGCTTGTGACCGATGGCCTCGTCGAATGCCGGGGTGGCCATCCACACGCTCATGTCGTCCACGTCCTCGGGTTCCTCGACGAGGAGGGCGGCGGCGTTGTCCAGGTTGAGCCATGCCTGCCAGCGGTGCCCGTTGGTGTCCAGGCCGGTCACGAGGGCGACGCCGCTGTCGGAGACGTCGGCGATGCAGGCCGGCGCACCGGTCCATTCGACCAGGGTGGGCAGGTATTCGTCCTCCCAGATGCCTTGTTTCAATTGCAGGGTCTGCCAGCCGCCCGGTCGCTGCTGCCACTCATGCACGCCGTTCGTCGGACCTGGATCCACGCTGGCGAACAGGGGTGCTTCCAGGAGTCGGCGCTGGCTGCGTGCAAAGACCAGATGACCGGAAAAGCCCATGGAACCTCCTCGTCGTTTTCCAGCGCACCCTACGAGTCGGCACTGACACCAGCGGTGTTGGCCGACTGTTGCTCCCGGCCGACTGGATCGCCGGATCAGTCGGCGGGGTAGTTGATGAGGGCTGCGGCTAGGCCGACGAAGGCGAGGAAGTGTTCGGCTTGCGTTCGTCGCGGTGGTGACGTCGTCGGCTCAGCACCTTTGCGCGGGCCCGATGATCGTGAGGCCCGTCTGTGCGGCGAGCCAGTGGGCGTAGGGCTCACGTGCCTGGTGGCCGTCGAAGACCGCGCTGCGGACATGGACGAGGACGGTGTGGTCGTCGGTGGGCTCGTCGAGCTCGCGGGTATGGGTGTTGAAGAGAAGTGTCACTTCAGCGTGTTTGGACTCGCCGTGGAAGCCCGCCTCGGGAGCGTCCGGCCATTGCAGCGACCTCCAGTTGATCAAGCCGACATTCGGACCGATCGCCGCGGTGAAATCGTCCTCGATACTGTCGACCGGCAGGTCCAAGACCTCCCACTCCACCGGCAGCCGCCCCTCGAACGCGGCTGCCTCGGTCGGCAGGCCGCTCGCCGGGACACCGACGACGAAAGCGGGCTGGTCCTCGAGCGGCACCCCTTGAAATTCCTCCAGCTCGGAAGCCCCGCGGAACCATCCCTTGGGCATGGCCTTCGCCATCCGCCGCACCCCGGCGACGGAGGAGAACACCGCGTACGCGGAGACCTCGGAATGCTCGCAGCGGCCGAACTCCATGAGACGGCGGGCGGTGCTCAGGGCGAGCGCTGGATCGGGGCTACGGAAGACGGGATAAGCGACGTCGTTGGACATCCGGTGACTGTGACATGGCTTGTCGTCGTAGGACATCGCATTTACCGCACGCTTCCTCCGGCTCGGTTGGCAGCGAGGCGGGGTGGGGATCGTTGAGCACCTGGTATCGGCGGGTGGCCGGCGTCGGCATGGTGACCGTGAGGTTCTGGCAGCGATCGTGTTCGTGGCGGCCTCCGGATGCACGTGGCAGCAACTCCGTCTGGTCCCTCTACCTGAACGGGCGAGGAAGGGCGCATTCTGCAGGGCACCCGGGACGCCCTTGAGCTCCTTGCCACTGCTTGGTTGGAGCCCGGTCTTGGCTTGCTGGCCCACCCCGCTCCCGGTGGGTTGCTGCCCTGGGGCGAGTCGTGCGACAGCGACAAGTTCATGTGGCGTACGACAGGGCCGACTCCGCAGGACTGGGTTGTCACGGTGCCCCTTGCAGGCCGCAGGATCGCAGAGTCGAGCGTGCACCGAGGTCAGTTCAACTCGCCTTGCCTGGCCCGTACCCGGTCCCTGCTCCACTGGGCGAACCCTCGGTGGACCGTGGGTCAGGCGGGGCGAGGGGCTCAGCCGTGGCGCATCAGGCGTTTGACCAGGCGGAGGCCGAGGTCGGTGAACGGGGGCTGTGCCAGGCGCAGGGTGTCCGGGCCCAGCGGCTTGTGCAGGACCGGCTTGAGGTGGGAGAAGCTGCGCCAGGAGTACGTACCGTGATAGGCGCCCATGCCGCTCCCTCCGATCCCGCCGAACGGCAGGCCCGTCGTGGCGACGTGCACGAGGCCCGCGTCGTGGACCACCGCGCCGGACGAGGTGTTCCGTTCGAACAGGCGGCGGGTGTCGGTCGACGAGGTGAACACGTACAGGGCGAGGGGCTTGTCCCAGGCGTTGATCACCTCCACGGCCTCCTCCGCGGAGGCGACGGGGACGATCGGAAGGATCGGGCCGAAGATCTCCTCCCGTAGTACGGGGTGCTCCGCGTCCCGGCCGACGACCGGCCGCCCGGCGCCTGCGGGGACGGTCACGACCGTGGGTGCGAGGTAGCGTTCCGACCGGTCGTGCTCGCCGCCGATCACCACGTCCGCCCTGTCCAGGAGGCCGACGAGACGGTCGTACTGTCGCTCGTTGACGATGCGTCCGTAGTCCTGGCCGGTACGGGGATCGGGGCCCCACATGTCCCTGATCGCCGCCTCCAGGGCCGCGACGAGCGCCGGGACCCGGTCCGGCGTGGTCATCACATAGTCCGGGGCGACGCAGGTCTGGCCCGCGTTGGTGAACTTCGCCCACGCCAGTCGGCGGGCGGCCCGGTGCAGGCGGGCGTCGTCGTCGAACCACACCGGGGACTTCCCGCCGAGTTCGAGCGTCACCGGCGTCAGGTGCTCGGCCGCCGCACGCATCACGACGCGCCCCACCGTCCCGCTACCGGTGAACACGATGTGGTCGAACTTCTGCGCGAGCAGCTCGGTGGTCTCCGGTACTCCTCCCTCGACCACACGCACCACTCCTTCGGGGAAGTAGCGGGGTACGAGTCGGGCCATCAGCTCCGAGGTCGCCGGCGCCAGCTCGCTCGGCTTGAGCACCGCCGCGTTCCCCGCGGCGAGCACGCCGGCCAGCGGGGCGAGCAGGACCTGCACGGGGTAGTTCCACGCGGAGATCACCAGGACCACTCCGAGCGGCTCGGACACCAGCCGGGCGCGAGCGGGCCACAGTGCCAGGGGAACGGGACCGCGTTGCGGACGGGCCCACCCCCGGAGTCGTCGCAAGGTGTGGTTGATCTCCGCGAGGACCACGCTGATCTCGGTCAGCTGCGCCTCCGCCCGGCCCTTGTGGAGGTCGCTCCACAAGGCGGCCTCGAACGCGGCCTCGTTCTCCGTGACCAGCGCGCGCAGCGCGTGCAGGGAGCGGACACGGGCGGCCAGGGGGCGGGTCGCGCCCGCGTCGAAGAGCCGCCGCGCGTCGGCCACCGTGTCGGGGATCCCGGTGGCGGAGTCCACGGGCCGGTCGAGTGTCGTCGTGGGCATGCAGTCGGGCATGGAGTCACACACCTCAATACGAAACGAAAGCTTTTCGTTTACTGTAGCGGAGAGGTGCCCGTCGCGATACGAGAGAATCGACCCATGACGAGGAGTGACGACGCCACGCTGAAGGGGCGACCGAAGGACCCGCGCGTCGACGCGGCCCTGATCGACGCGGCGATCGAGGTCCTCAAGGAGTCGGGGTGGGCCGCCTTCACCACCACGGCCGTGGCCCGGCGCGCCGGCGCCTCCACCGCCTCCCTCTACCGCCGCTGGCCCTCGAAGCAGGCCCTCGCCGGCGCCGTGGCCCGGCACATCGCCCTCGACGAACTCGGCGGCATCGACACCGGCACCCTCGAAGGCGACCTCCGGGAGTTCCTCGTACGCAAGCAGCGCATCCTGGGCGCCTCCACCGGGCCCGCACTGCTGTCGCTGATGGGTCAGGCCGCGCACGACGCGGAGCTGCGCCGGATCCTCCATGACGACGTGTACGTGGTGGTTCGCGGGCAACTCGACACGCTCATCGGGCAGGCCCTTCGTCGAGGCGAGCTGAGCCAAGGCGTGGGGCCCGAGCAGCTCGCCGTGCTGACCCTGGTGCTGATCGGCACCGTCGCTGCCCGGTCGGTCTTCCTCGCCGCCCCCGCCGAGACCGCTCCCATGGAGTCCCCCGCTGCCGCCGACTTCATCGAGGCCGAACTCCAGCTGCTCCTCGCCGCGCTGGATCGGGTGACCGGCGCCGGGTGCTGACTCGGTATACCGCGAGGAGTAGTTATTCCCTGGGGTGTGGTGCCATCCGGGAGGTGTGGGTTTGTGTTCTGTATACCAACGCCTACGATGGCGGCCCTGCCATGAGCCTCAGGAGGTCGTATGCGCACCCGTTGGCGTGCCCGTCACGTACTCGCCCACCAGGACGGCGGTCACGCACTGCTGCGGGACGGCGAGGTCGTGTGGGAGGACGACGTCATCGTGTACGTCGGCCCGCGCTACGACGGTCCGGTCGACGAGGACCGCGACCTCGGACACTCCCTCGTCATGCCGGGGCTGATCGACCTCGACGCGCTCACCGACATCGACCACCTCGTGCTCGACTCCTGGTCCGACCCCGAGCGCGGCCACGGACTCCAGTGGTCCCTGGACCACTTCACCCACCACCGGCACGACGTGTTCACCCCCGACGAGCGGCACACGGTCCGCGAGTACGCCCTCGTGCAGCTCGCCCTGCACGGCATCACCACCTACATGCCGATCGCCTCCGAGGTCCACAGCGCCTGGGCCGAGCCGTACGAGGAACTCGTGGCGATGGCCGAGACCTCACGGCGGCTCGGGCTGCGCGGCTACCTCGGTCCGGCGTACCGCTCCGGCGTCAACGTGGCGCTGCCCGACGGCAGTCGGGGCGTGGCGTTCGACGAGGAGCGGGGCCGCGCCGGTCTGCGCGACGCCGTCCGCTTCCTCGACCATCTCGACAAGCTCGCCGACCCGCTGCTGACCGGCGTCCTGCTGCCCTGCCGCATCGAGACCCTCACCGAGGAACTGCTGCGCGAGACCGCGGCCACGGCCCGCCGGCGGGACGTCCTCGTCCGCCTCCATGCCCTCCAGGGCACCCTGGAGCGGGACCTCGTGCGGGACCGGTACGGCATGACGCCCCTGGAACTGATGGACAGCACCGGCCTGTTCGGCACCCGGCTGCTCGTACCGCACACCGTGCTCGTCGACCGGCACCCCGAGGTGCACGGCGAGGACCGGGGCGATCTGGCCGCGCTGGCCCGCGCCGGAGTGTCCGTCGTCCACTGCCCGCAGACCTCCCTGCGGTACGGGGACGTCCTGCACTCCTTCGGCGCCTACCGGGAGGCGGGGATCACTCTCTGCCTCGGCACCGACTCCTTCCCGCCCGACCTGATCCGCGGCATGGACCTCGGCGTCCACCTCGCCAAGGTCGTCGACGGCCGGCTGGACGCGGCACCGGTCGAGCAGTACGTCGAGGCCGCCACCCTCGGCGGAGCGCGCGCCCTGGGCCGCGCCGACCTGGGCCGGCTCCAGGCCGGCGCCCAGGCGGACCTCGTCGCCTTCGGGCTCGGCGACATCCGGGACGGCGTGCAGGACGACCCCGTCCGCACGTTCCTGCTCAGCGGCACCGCACGGCAAGCCACGAACTCCGTCGTCGCCGGCCGCCCCGTCCTTGTGGACCGCGGCATCCCCGGCGTCGACCTCGGCGCCCTGCAGGAGCGGGCCCAGGGGCTGTTCGAGAAGATGCGGGCCGCGTATGGCGAACGCGACATCCTGCGCAGGGACGCCGACACCTTGTTCCCGCCCACCTTCCCGCCCTTCCGGGCGGGAGCGTGACCGGCAATCGTGCCACGCCCCACGGCGCGGCACGCTCTCCTGTTCACACGGCTACCGTCAGTTCGTACCCGCCGGCCGTCATGGACTCGCACAGGGCCCGGCAGGCGCCCATGAGCTCGGCGAACTCGGGCTTGTTCTGCCATTCCTTCATCGCCGCCGGGTCCCGCCAGGCGGAGAAGGACACGAAGTGGAGCGGCTCCTTCAGATCGCGGATGAGTCGCGCCGACAGGAAGCCGTCATTGGCCTCCTTCGTCCAGGTGAGGAAGGCCCGCCAGCGCTCGACGAACTCGTCGACGTCGCCCTCGGAGACCTGCCAGCTACCGGAGGCCCAGTACTTGCTGTCGTCGGTCATGGCACACCACCACCTCGGCTCGGTCCCCCTTCCAGGCTAGGACTCCTCTCGCCTCGCCCGCGCGTGAGGCGGCCGCCGACCTGGTGGTCCCAGGTGGCGGCCGCGCCGGATGACCTGGCGCCTACTTGGGGTCCCGGTTGTACACCGCCTTGGACCAGAAGTAGCCGAGGGTGGCGAGGGCGAGGCACCAGGCGAGGGCGAGCCAGCCGTTGTGGCCGATCTCGGTGCCCAGGAGCAGGCCGCGGAGGGTTTCGATGGCCGGGGTGAAGGGCTGGTACTCGGCGATGGGCTGGAACCAGCCGGGCATCTGGTCGACCGGGACGAAGGTGCTGGAGATCAGCGGCAGGAAGATCAGCGGCATCGCGTTGTTGCTGGCCGCCTCCGCGTTGGGGCTGACCATGCCCATGCCGACCGCGATCCAGGTCAGGGCGAGGGCGAAGAGGACCAGGAGGCCGAAGGCCGCGAGCCATTCGAGGGCCGTGGCGTCGGTGGAGCGGAAGCCGATCGCCACGCCGACCGCGCCGACCAGGACCACGCTGAGGACGGACTGGATGACGCTGCCGATGACGTGGCCCGTGATGACCGCGCCGCGGTGGATCGCCATGGTGCGGAAGCGGGCGATGATGCCCTCGGTCATGTCGGTGGAGACGGAGACCGCCGTGCCGATCGTGGTCGAGCCGATGGTCATCAGGAGCAGGCCGGGGACGAGGTAGGCGATGTAGTCGGAGCGGTCGCCGCCGCCCATGCCCGCGCTCATCGTGTCGCCGAAGATGTAGACGAACAGGAGCAGGAGCATGATCGGGGTGAGCAGGAGGTTCAGGGTCAGGGAGGGGTAGCGCCGGGCGTGCAGGAGGTTGCGGCGCAGCATCGTGGACGTGTCGCGGGTCGCGAGGGAGAGCGAGCTCATCGGACGGCTTCCTTCGGCTGGTCGGTGGCGGTGAGGGCGAAGAAGACGTCGTCCAGGTCAGGGGTGTGCACGGTGAGTTCGTCGGCCTCGATGCCGGTGGAGTCCAACCAGTCGAGGATGGACCGCAGTTCGCGCTGGCTGCCGTCGCTGGGGAGTTGCAGTGCCAGTGCCTCGTCGTCCCGCGTGGCCTCGGCGAGCGTGTGCGCGGCCGTGCGGTAGACCTCGGGGTCGGAGAAGCGGAGGCGGATGTGGCCGCCGGGGATCAGGCGCTTGAGTTCCTCCGCGGTGCCTTCGGCGGCGATCTTGCCGTTGTTGAGGACCGCGATGCGGTCGGCGAGCTGGTCGGCCTCCTCCAGGTACTGGGTGGTGAGGAAGACCGTCACCCCGTCCGCGACGAGTTCGCGGATGATCTGCCACATGTTGTGGCGGGAGCGGGGGTCCAGGCCGGTGGTCGGCTCGTCGAGGAAGATGATCCGCGGGCTGCCGACCAGCGTCATCGCGATGTCGAGGCGGCGCTTCATGCCGCCGGAGTAGGTGGAGGCGGGCTTCTTCGCCGCGTCCGTGAGGTCGAAGCGGTCGAGGAGTTCGGCCGCGACCCGCCGGCCCTCCTGCTTGGACAGGTGGTGGAGGTCCGCCATCAGGAGCATGTTCTCCTCGCCCGTGATCAGGCCGTCGACCGCGGAGAACTGGCCCGTGACACCGATCGCGGCGCGGACGGACTGCGCTTTCGCCGTGAGGTCGTGGCCCGCCACCCGGGCCTGTCCGCCGTCGGCCGTGATCAGCGTGGACAGGATCTTCACGGCGGTCGTCTTGCCCGCGCCGTTCGGGCCGAGGAGGGCGAAGATCGAGCCCTCGGGGATGTGCAGGTCGATGCCGTCGAGGACGGTCTTGTCGCCGTAGGACTTGCGCAGGCCGGTGGCGGAGACGGCGGCCGGTGACGGACGACCGTCCGTCTGAATGGGCATGGGCATGACAGAAGAAGGCATAGGGCCCTCCTGGAGAAGGGTGAGGGGGAAGGGGGAAGGGGGAGGGGGATGGGGAGGGGGAGTCGGAGCGGCTGGCGCTCGGGCCTTCGCGGGGCGCAGGGGCTGGCGCTCGGGCCTTCGCGGGGCGGAGGGGCTGGTGCTCAGGCCTTCGCGCGGCGGATGTCGATGTTGCCGTGCTTCGTGCGGGCCCGGACCTCGACCGTGTCCTCGCTCTTCCCCGGGGACTCGGACGTGGTGAGCGTGTTGCGCACCTGGCCCGAGGACGAGTGGGCGTCGAGCCAGGCCGCGACGCCCTCGCGGATGCCGACCTCGATCGCGCCGTAGGAGGTCTCCAGCTGGACGGTGCCGCTCGCCACCTCGCCGATGCGCAGGGTGCCGTGGGCGGTCGTGGCGACGACCGAGGCCTCGGCGCTGCCGACCTCGATGTCGCCGTGGGCGCCGCTCACCCGCAGGTCGCCGTTCACGGCGCGGACGGTCGTGGTGCCGTGCGAGTTCTTCAGGACGGCGGGGCCGTCGACGACGCCGACGCGCAGGCTGCCGGAGCTGGTGGTGATCTCGGCCATGCCCTCGACCCGGTCCACGGTGATCGAGCCGTGCGAGGCGGTCAGGTGCAGCGGACCGGTGGTGTCGAAGCGGGCGTCGCCGGACGAGGTCTTCACGCGGACCTCGCCGAGCCGGCCCTCGCCGAGCACCTGGGTCCAGGCGCCGGTCAGTTCGACCCGTGAGTCGGTGGGGAGTTCGACGGTGACGTCGACGACGCCGGTGCGGCCGAACAGGTTGGACTTCGGCGTCCTGACGGTCAGTACGCCGCTCGCGTAGGTGACCTCGGTCTGGTCGGCCGTCTTCACGTCCAGGTCCTTCTTCGGGTTGCGCGCCCGCACCTCGACGACGGTGTCGGCGCGGTCGCCCGCGATGAACTGGATGGAACCGGCCTCCACGCGTGCCGTGGCCGAGATCGGTGCGGGAGTGTCGAAAGAAGGCATGGCTGTCCCGTCCTCTTGGGTCTTCAGGTCGTCCCCGCAGGTGGGACGTGGTGTGGGTGAAGTGGTGCGGGTGCTGCGGTGCGGGCCGCCGGCGTGGCTAGCGCACCCAGCCCGTGATGCTCTGTCCGATGGTCTGGGGCTTCTCGGGCGTGCGGGGCCGGGCGCCGCCGCCGACCGCGGCCGACACGGCCCGTACGAGCCACGCGTTGACCGACAGGCCCTCGCGGGCCGCCGCCTCCTCGGCGCGGGTCTTGAGGTGGGCCGGCAGGCGCAGGTTGACGCGGGCGGTTCCGCCCTCGTCGCCCTCGGCGAGGGCCGGTGCCGGGAGCGGTTCGGCGGTGGTGTCCGGCTCCGCGGGGGCGCCGCCGCTGGGCGGGAGCGTCACGAGGAAGTCGGGGTCGAGGCCCCGGAGCCGTACGTCGACCGAGCCGGGGGCGAGTTCACGGGTGATCTCGTCGGTCGCGGCGGAGAGCACGTTGAGCATGGTCAGCCGGGCCGCCGACTCCAGGGGAGCGGTGAGCCGCTCGGCCAGCTCGCGTGCCTCTTCGCCGCCGGCCTCGGCGGCCACCGCGAGTTCGCGGCGGAGGTTGTCGACATACGGGGTGAGGTCCATGACGTCATCATGGCACCACTCTGGCGCCATGTGCAAGCGCGGCGGAGCGGTCGGTGTGGCGTTCGCTGCTGAAACCCACTCTGACCTGCGTGAATGCGCTGGAGTCCTGAGTGATGGCTGTGGTGTCAGGAGTGCGTGACGACTGCTGGTGATGCGAAATGGCGCCACGTGGCACCAAGTGGTGTCACGTGGCGCCATCGCAAGGACGGGCCTGTCAGCTCAGGCGGCGTCCCGCACCGTGCCCGTGAACTCCGGGCCCGGGACCGGCTCCCAGGTCTCGTCGTACGTGAAGAGCTGGGCCCGGAGGGACTCCGCCGGCTCCGCGACGCCGTCCCGGACGGTGGGGACGGTGACCTGTGCGCTCGTCTCGCCCGCGGGGACGGAGAGCCACAGGCGGGTGCCGCCTTCCGTCACCCCGGACAGGGGCTTCGCGGGATTCGGCACTTCGCCGAACTGCGCCTCGACCCAGGCGGGATCGAGGTCCGCGGTGGAGAGCTCCGGACCGTCGGTGACCGGCTTGAGGAGGATCTCGCCCGAGACCTCGACATCGGCCGGCTCGGAGAGCGTCACCTTCCAGCTCAGGGCCGAGCCCTCGGTCACGTCGCCGGTGACGGGCGTCAGGCGCACGGTGGGCGGGGCGTCGTCGTTCCGTGCGGTCACGCCGCCCCGGTGCGCCCCGACGACGGTACCCCGCACGGCCTTGACGAAGGCGTCGTGCCGCACGTCGTAGCCGTAGCGCGTGTTGCCCCGTACCTCCACCGGCACGTCGATGTCATGGTGTCCCGGCCGCACCGTCACGGTGCGGGACGTGACCTGCTCGGTGCCCGGCACCGGGACGAACAGCCGGACCTGGCCGCTGCCCCGTCCGGAGACCGTCACCGGCACCCGGTAGGTACGGACCCCGGAGTCGCCCTCCGCGACGGTCAGGCGGCCGATGTCGACGCGCGTGAGCGGCGCGGGGTTCGCGGCCGGGGTGCCGGGGCGCCAGCCCCACGCGTCCATGAGCCAGGCGCTGCCGCTGCCGCCGCGGGGGGTCAGTTCGAGCGCGCCGATCCGCTTCAGGTCCAGGCCCGCCCGTGCCGCGGCGGCCAGCGGTACGCGGATCTCGCGGCTCCAGTACGCGGCGGTGCGCGGGCTGCCCGGCAGTCCGTCGACGCGGGTGCGGCCCAGGGAGGCGCGGCGGCCCGAGGCGTCGGTCACGGCGACGTCCAGTTCGGTGCCGGTGCTGTTCGGCGGGACGATCACGCGCAGCGCCAGGGACTCGGCGCCCGCGAGGGAGACCGGCCGGGCCGGGCGGACCGTGACCGGGCTTCCGGTGCCCGTCCACTTCATCGCGACGGCGTCGCGGCCCGGTTCGGGCGAGGTCTCCCAGTACGCGAAGTGCGGGGACCACCCCTCCTCGGGCGAGAGGCAGGCGCGGGCGGTGTCCGGGTCGATCTGGGCGCACGGCCGGCCGCCGCCGGAGACGGTGACCGAGGAACCGGGAAGGAACGCGGGGGTGCGGCGGGCGCCGACGGCGTGGGTGAGGACCCGCGCAGGACCCGCCGAGGGCGCACGGCGGCCGGTGCCGTCGAGCAGCGGCCGGACCGCGTCGTCGCCGCCGACGAACAGCCGGGCGGAGGCCGCGATGTACGTGGCGCCCGCGGCCTGCTGCTGTGTGGCCGTCAGCCGGGTCGCCGTACCGGGGGAGCAGACCGGGTCGACGCCGTCGTCGGACGAGAAGTCGTCGATGGCCGGCGCCTTCGCCTGCCCCGGAGTCCACTCGCTGTTGAAGAAGTTGTGGTTGGCGCCGACGACGTAGGCCGCGCTGTGCAGGGCGGCGCCCTTGCTGACGCCGCGGGTGCCGTCGACGTAGATCTGGCCCTGGAGGTCGGACACGTCGCCGTCGCAGCCCGGCAGGAGGGTCGTGGAGGGCACGTCGGGGGCCGGGTTCTGGCCGAACACCGTGGGCCCGATGAGGACGTTGCCGCGGATCTTCCACCGTACGGGGCCCCGGTAGCCGTCCTGGGCGGCGGGCGGCGGGTTCAGGCTGTCGAGCGCGGCCCGGTTGACGCCCTCGCCGCCGCGGGAGTGCCCGACGAGGAGCACCCGCGAGAGGTCGGCGGGCGCGGTCTTCCGTACGGCCGCCGGGGCGGAGGCCCGCTGGGCCGACCAGTCCGCCCAGCGGGCGAGGTGCAGCCGGACCAGGGAGGAGCGGGCCTGGGCGCCGGCGTCCTCGATGTTCCCGTCCTGCCCGTTGATGCCGTTGGCGGCGACGGACACCGTCACGTACCCCTGGGAGGCCAGGAGCCGCTGGGCGCGCAGATAGCCCTGCTCGCTGGGGATCGGCCGGGTGCCCGCCGGGCACGGCCAGGTGATCCGGACGTCCTCCGTGCCCGGGGTGTAGCAGGTGTCGTGGCGGCCGTGCAGGAAGAGGGCGACCGGCCGCTTGCCCGGCGCTCCGGCCGGGCCGACGACGGTGCCGCGCATCTCGACGGGCTGCGGGAGGCCGGGCAGGCGTACGGAGGGGAGGGCGTACTCGCCGCTGACGGTCCGGTAGGGGCCCGGCACTCCCGGGTCGACCGGGTTCGCGGGGAGCGGGGCCGGCGGTACGGGGGCGGGGGCGAGGGGCCGTTCGGCGGCGGCGTCGGCGCGTCCGGGCGCGTCGAGCCGTCGTCCGCCGGCCGTCACCCGCAGCTGCGTGCCCTCGTCGAGCCGGACGTCCCCGAGGGGCAGGGCGAAGGAGCGCCCGTCCGGCCGCGCGAGCGGGCGGCCGAGGAGCCGGTCGCCGGCGTGGAACTCGACGCGGGCGTCGCCCGCGGGGATGCGCTCGGGCGCCGTCCAGACCAGCTGCCTGCCCGCACCGGCCCCGGTGACCTGCCAGCCCTCGGGGAGGGTGAGTTCTCCGAGCCGGCTCCCCGGGGACGTCCCCGAGGGCGCTTCGGGTGAAGGCTGCGCGGACGCCGGCCAGGGCGACGCCGCTGTCAGCGCGAGTAACGCCACGGCGGTGGTCACGCCGCGTGTGACACGTATCAAAGCGGTCTTCCTCACGATCGGTCCCGTCGGGGCACCGGCAGGCCGGGTTTCCGGCTCTTCCGGTGACCCTCTCGATCCGTGAGGACGGTGAAGGACACCCATCGGTTGTCTCATGCGGCGTCAGAACCGTGACAGGGGAAGGGTGTCGGGGCGCGGAAGGGCCCGCCCCCCCGGGGGTGGGGGCACCCCCGCCCGCCCCCCCGGGGGCGGCCCCCCCCCCCGCCCCCGGCCCCCTCTCTTTCGTACA